>DLYJ01000154.1 GCA_003447785.1 Treponema sp. | reverse complement strand
GGCTCAAGGATAATCAATGTTTCAAGTCTTGCGGCCTTTATGCCCCTGGGAAACTTTGCCGTTTACGCTGCAACCAAGGCCTATGTTTTAAGTTTTTCTGTAGCTCTGGCCGCAGAACTCAAGGAGCGCGGCATATCAGTCACTGCCCTCTGCCCGGGCTCGGTCAGCACAAACTTTGCAAACGTTGCTTCTAACGGGGCACGAAAGGAAGTCCTTCACGGAAAGGATCCCGGAAAGGTTGTGGCACACTGCATCAAAAAAGCATTCAGGGATAAAAAAATTGTATTGTACGCACCAAAATGGAAGTTTACTGCATTTTTGAGCCGTTTTACCGGACGTTACCTTGTTGCACGCTTTACTTATTTATTCAATAAACGACCGAGGGCAGACTAAAAAACACAAAAATGAATAAAACCCGCTTTATTATTTGACTAAGACAGGTATCTTATCTAAACTGATAAAAAAAGAGGCAATATATGAAATTTCCAAAATTGATTCATTCACTTCTCGAAAACGATCTTTACAAGTATTCTATGGGACAGGCCATTTATCACCAGTTTCCGTCATACAAGACAACATGGACATTCAAATGCAGGAACAAGGATGTTCACTTTTCCCACGAAACTGTAGAAGAAATCCGTGAGCAGATTAAAGCATACTGCAAACTCCGCTACACAGAAGATGAACTTGAATACCTTCACAAAATTCAGTGGCTTAAAGGTTCATATATTGACTTTCTGCGCATCTGGCAGCCACGCTACGAAGATTTTGAAATCAAGGAAACAAAGGAAGGCTGTGGACTTTCAATTGAAACAAAGGGAACCTGGCTCAACACCAGCATGTACGAAATTCCTACCCTCGCAATTGTAAATGAAGTTTACTTCCGCACAAATTACGACTATAAGGAGCTGGAAGTTCAGTTCAAACGCCGTCTGGATAAAAAAATTCAGGCCCTCGTTGACGGAACCTACAAAATCGGCGCCTTCTCGGAATTTGGTGTACGCCGCCGCTTAAGCAGCGCAATGCAGGAACTTGCCGTAAAAACCCTGATTAAAAAACAGCAGAAAGACGGATACAAAGATTCACTTTTTGTTGGAACATCAAACGTTTACCTTGCAAAAAAATACAACGTAAAACCTGTGGGAACCATGGCCCACGAATGGATTATGTGTGTAGGTCAGGGAAACCGCAAGCACAATCCCGCATACAGCAACTGGTACGCACTGGACGCGTGGGTTAAGGAATATGGAATTCTCAACGGAACCGCACTAACAGACGCAATCACAACAGACTGCTTTCTCCGGGACTTCCAGCTCACATACGCCACACTCTTCAGCGGTGTGCGCCACGACTCTGGCGACCCTTTTGCCTGGGGCGACAAAATGATTGCTCACTACGAAAGCCTGGGAATCGATGCCAGAACAAAGACACTGCTTTTCAGCGACAGCCTTGATTTTGAACGGGCAGACAAAATCCGTGCATACTTTAAGGACCGCGCAAAGGTTGCCTTCGGCATCGGAACCTATATTTCAAACGACACGGACGTTCCGCCACTCAACATTGTAATGAAGACAACAGCCTGCAACGGAGGTGACGTGGCAAAGATTTCCGACATTGAAGGAAAGAGTGTCTGCAAAAACCCCGAATACGTTGACTACCTGCAGCGAAGCATCAACTGGCGCATGCAGCACAAGGAAATGTAGGCAATCCCGCTTTTTTTGAATTCAATACGGCTGATTTTCTCTAAAAACTCTATTTCTAAAATTGAATTAAAGAATTTCAGCCGTAATTAAGTTACATTAAACTATTCTTAAAACCCGCTCAGTCCGATTATTGAAATCGGAGAGATGTTACAAATTCCCCTCATAATTTAAATGGAGTATACAAAAAGTATGAGAGTCTGTTTTGTAACGGAGCAGAAAAGTGTCTGTCGGGTAATAATAAACCGACTCAATGATTTTGGCTACCACGGTTATATCCAGGATGACTGGCTCGGTTTAGACAACGATTTACATTCAACAACAAAAAAAGTCGATCTGTTGGTCTGCGATTTTTCCTACGCAGGGAACGCTTCGGTAAACTTCTTTGACATTGTAAAGCAGACTGGTAACAACGTTCCCGTCATTTTTTACAACGATCCCCTGCCCGATGATGATGAGCGGGTTGCATGGTGGATTATGCAGAACGAAAATGCCTACAACACCATCCTTTCGGAAAATACTATCGAATTATTAAACCGGATGAATTCGCTCATCTGCGATTCAAAAATCCGTCCCCACATTTCACTATTACAACCGCCGGTTCCCCTCGCCTACAAGGATCTCCGCCAGAACACACCTTACCGCGAACTTGATCTGTACCAGTTCAGGCGCCGCACCGGCATTCCGCCTTCCATGTTCAGCCTTTTTCAATACATGTACAAAAACCGCACCCGGGACTTTACCCTAATGGAACTTTCAAAGGCCTTGTTTAAGAAAAGAGGACGTGCGAGGGAAAGCATCAATTCAGTTTATTCGTATATTTCAAGATTGAAAAAATATATAGAAAAAGACACTGAAAGCAGGATTGACATAATCCGGACCTCAATGGGCCGGTATGAAATGATTGTTTATTAAAAGATGGGAAACAGTCGGGTATGGCGGATTCGAACCGCCGGCCTCTACGTCCCGAACGTAGCGCGCTACCAGCTGCGCTAATACCCGAAAAAAAAACGCCCTCCTAAAATCAGGAGGGCTTACGCGAGCAGCGGGGCTCGAACCCGCGATCTCCGGCGTGACAGGCCAGCGCGATAACCAGCTTCGCTATGCCCGCGTGATGTTGTTATATTATCAAAGCAAAGAATTTAGGTCAATAGCATTTTTTCAAAATTTTAATTTTTTTTTGCATTTTTTTATCTTCCTCCCCGAACCCGCCAATTCCTTTGTTGACAGTTAACAAGGCTAGATGATAAAATTAAACACTATATTTAATAAAGGGTACTACCCATTATTACTAAAAAGAAGGACACATTCACTATGAGAAAAACATTGTTATTTGTCGGATCTGTAATCATTCTTATTTTTTCCGCAATCACCTTTATTTTTATTCCGGCTGCTACACCGGGCGCACAGGGCGATGCTCTTGTTTTTGGTAAATACGGAAACAAAAAGATTGAATATGCTCAGGGTACAGAATTTGCTAACGCCGTAAACAACTACACAGAAATGTACCGCAACCAGGGTGCTAACCTTACAGACTCTGATTATTTCTACATCTACAACTATGCTTTCAACTCAGCCGTACAGGCAATTGCTTACAAACAGGCAATCGAAAAAGCAGGCTGGAAGCCGGCAGAAGAAGCTGTTGCACGGGCAATGGTTCCTTACTTTGCTGACGAAAACGGCAACTATTCATCAAAAATCTACAACTCTGTAGCACCTGAAGATGTTGCAAACCTCAAGAAAGAGCTTACACGCGGCCAGATATGGAACCGCTACAGCGAAGACCTTCTCGGTTCTCAGGTAGACATCGGCGGCCAGAAAATGTACGGTCTTAAGGCACCTGCAGCAGAAGCAGAATTCCTCGCTAAAGTAGGCGGAGAAAAACGTGCATTTGACATGGCTGTATTCAACACTGAAGACTATCCTGATTCAGCAGTTAAAACTTTTGCTGGCGAAAACAAGGACTTGTTCAACAAATACAATGTTTCTGTAATCACAGTAAAAGAATCTGCAAAAGCAAAGTCAGTCCTCAACAAAATCAAAAACGAAGAAATCACTTTTGCTGATGCTGTCGGCGAATACTCTGACAAAGCATACTCAGGAAGCGATGGTCTCGTAACTTCAAATCTTGAATATCAGATTAAGGACATCCTCAAAAATGCTGACGATATCGAAAAGATTTCTGCATTGAACGTTGATGAACTTTCTGACGTAATCGAAACAAACGCAGGTTACTCAATTTTCCGCTGCAACCTTGCAAAAACTGCTCCGGACCTTTCTGACAAAGCAACAATTGCCGCAGTCCGCAGCTATATCGAAACAAAAGAATCTTCAAAAATCGAAGACTACTACATCACATCTGCAAAAGGCATGATCAACAATGCATCAACAAAGGGCTTCAAAAAAGCATGTACTGATAGCGAAGGTAAATACGTTTCAGTTCCGGCCTTCCCTCTCAACTATGACAATTCAGAACTCTTTGCTTCAATTTCTTCTGATGTAAAGGAACTTGCTTCAGCTTCATCAAACGAAAACTTCCTCAAGACAGCATTCTCCCTCAAACAGGGCGAAGTTTCTGAACCGATTGTTCTGGGCAACAATGTAATTGTTCTCAAACTTACAACAGTTCAGACAGACAATGTAACTGACGCTGCTAAAAAATCTGTAGCAGACAAAATCAAAACAATTGACCAGAGCGCAAGCCAGTCTACACTGCTCACAAGCAGCAAGGTTAAGAATGACGTTTCAAACGTTTTCTTTAACAAAATCATGAAAAAATAAAAATCTTTTTGAAGATAGAAGGCATGGATAATTCCCATATCACTCAAAAAGAAAACAAACCCTGCCCGGTTCAGACCGGACAGGGTCTTTCTATTCTATACAAAGAAAGATACCTCTATTCAAAATACGCCGCCGACCGTTCAATCAAACAAATCATCCAAAATCTTACAATCCTTGACAACACCCTGATTCTTTTATTTTCACCCTGTCTGTGGCATGGAATTATTGAATTACTGGAAAAAACAAAATCACATTCAAATGTCCGCCTGGTTGCAATAGAAGACGATGCTGAACTTTTTAAACTTGCATCTGAAGGGCTTAAAGCTGAATGGAACATCACCCTTATTACATCAAGGGAACTGCCCTCACTTTTTGACAAAGTGTATTTATACAGGCGCTCTCTGCCTGTAGACATGAGCGGCGGAACTTTTTTTAATTCAAAACAATACGAATACGACAAAATTTTTGCCCAGAACACAATCGGCCAGTTCTGGAAAAACCGCATAACCCTTGTTAAGCTGGGACGCCTTTTCAGCAGGAACTTTTTAAAAAACTTAAAAAAGGTTCCGGCAAATCACAGCGTCGGAGACTTTTACAAAAAAATCGACCGCCCCATTGTTGTCTTTGGAGCAGGCCAGGGACTGGAAGAATTATTGAATTCAATCCGTGCCGAAAATAAAGATTTGAATTCTATTTTTGCAAGCGTTTACATAATCGCAGTTGACGCCGCCCTGAGCGCGCTGAAAAAACATAACATCACGCCGGACTTTGTCGTAGCAGTTGAAAGCCAACTTGCTTCAGAAAAATGCTACATCGGAAGCACGGACATGGAAAGCATCCTCCTGTGCGACATGACGAGCAGAATAAGCCTTTCAAAAAAAATCAAAAGCCCCTGCGCTTTCTTTACCTCCGAATACGACAAAACCTCATTTATCAGCGAAGCAGAGCACACAGGTATTCTTCCTCCCTTTGTGCCTCCATTGGGCTCTGTAGGCCTCACAGCGACCTTTATAGCGCTTCAAATGAGGTCGTCCGACATGTATCCCGTTTTTGTGACAGGCCTCGATTTTTCCTTTACAGAAGGCTTTACCCATGCAAGGGGAACACCAGCCCATACCGCACGCCTTTTCAAAAATACAAGATTTGTTCCGGTTCAAAACTATGACGCAGCTTACCGCACAGGAGCCCGAAAAGTTATGGGAAAATCTTCTCCTGTTGTCACAGACATAACACTTAAAAACTACGCTGACCTTTTTACGCAGTTTTTTGGGGGCACTAAAAATCTTTTTGACGCAGGAAAATCAGGTCTCAGGCTGGGCATTCCACTGGTTCCTGCCCAAGACTTTATTGAATGCGCAATGGCGTTCGGTAAAAAACTGCCGACCCGAAATTTTATCAAAAACTCAGAAGACAAAACCCCTGCAACACAAAAATTTATTCAGGAGCATAGGGAAAACTTACTGAGAATAAAAGAATTGCTTTCAAAAGGTCAGGCCGCAAGCCCTGCCCCGTCACCCGATTTACAGACAGAAATAAAAAACCGCCTGGAAAAATGCGGCTATCTCTACCTGCACTTTCCGGACGGTTATATCTGCAAAAGCGATGATTTAAGCTTCTTAAAACGCGTAAGAAGCGAACTGGACTTTTTTATCAAAGACTTAAGCTAGTCTTCCTTTTCCTTAAGGACTGCAAGGAAGGCGCTCTGAGGAAGTTCAACATTTCCAACCATCTTCATGCGCTTTTTACCTTCCTTCTGTTTTTCCAGAAGCTTTCGTTTACGGGTAATATCACCGCCATAACACTTTGCAAGAACGTCCTTACGAACAGGGTTTACAGTCTCACGGGCAATAATCTGACTTCCAATGGCCCCCTGAATCGCAACCTTAAACTGCTGGCGCGCAATTTCGTCCTTAAGTCGCTCGCAAACCTTTTTGGCACGCGCTACGGCACCCGCCCTGAATGCAAGGAAAGACAATGCATCAACCGGTTTTGAGTTAATCAGTGTGTCTACTTTTACAAGATCAGTTGTTCTGTAACCGATTACTTCGTAGTCAAAACTTGCGTAACCGCGGCTATAGCTTTTGAGGCGGTCATAAAAATCAAAGAGAACTTCGGCAAGGGGCATTTCGTAGATAAGTTCAACGCGTTTTTCGTCCAGGTACTGCATATTTTTCTGCTCACCGCGTTTTTCAGTACAAAGTGCAATAATTGAACCGATATATTCTGCCGGTGTGATAATTGAAGCGCTGATATACGGTTCTTGAGCTTCCCTGATTTTTGTTTCTGGATACTCAGTGGGGTTATCAATTGTAATTGTGTCCCCGTTTGTCAAAGTACATTTGTATTCAACGGATGGAGAGGTAAAAATAACTGCCTGGTCGTAGTCACGTTCAAGGCGTTCCTG
>DLYJ01000009.1 GCA_003447785.1 Treponema sp. | reverse complement strand
TGAGGGTTGTTGCACCAACAATCTGGATTTCGCCGCGGCTGAGGGCAGGCTTTAAGATGTTTGAAGCGTCCATTGCACCTTCAGGTCCGCCCGCTCCGATGATTGTATGCAATTCGTCGATAAAGATGATGATGTTTCCGTCTTCGCGGATTTCTTTCATCATTCTCTTCATTCGGTCTTCAAATTCACCGCGGTACTTGGTACCTGCAACAAGGGCTGCAAGGTCCAGGCTCAGAATCCGTTTTTTTAACAGATAGTAAGGCACCTGACCCTGTGCGATTTTCTGGGCAAGGGCTTCTACAACGGCAGTTTTTCCAACGCCCGGCTCACCTACAAGAACAGGATTGTTTTTTGTACGGCGGCTTAAAATCTGAACAAGTCTCTTTAATTCCTTTTCGCGGCCTACAACAGGATCAAGTTTTCCTTCGCGGCTGAGTGCAGTCAAATCCCGGCTGTATTCGGCAAGGAATGATGCGTTCTGGCGGCGGCGTTCAAAAGGCCCCTGTGCCGGAATCATCGGTCCCTGGCCTGCCTGGCCAGCCTGACTGAATTTTGGATTTTTATTTGCCTGCTTTGCAAAGAAATAGCTTGAAGTAAAATGACTTTGAACAGTTCTTACAGCGTTGCGGATATCTTCTGAAGAAATGCCTGCCCGGCTGAAAAACTTGTGAGATGTACTGTCTTCTTCCCGTGATGAAGCGATGAGGATGTGCTCGCTTCCGACATATTCGTTACGGAGGGCATTTGCTTCCATTGCGGCAACATCGATTAAGGCCCTCAGACGGATTGACGGGGGAAGCTCAGAAATCTGAGTGTCGCGTCCGGGATTTACCGAAAAGTTTTTTTCTATCATGACCTGCAGAGGCAGGATATTAAGATTCAATTCCTTTAAGGTTATAAAACCAAGGCCTTCAGAACTTTTGATCATTGCAAGAAGAACGTGTTCGGGCAAAAGCTCAACGGAACCGCACTTGCGGCCCTCTTCCTGTGCGATGATTAATAATTTCTGTAAAAGTGGAGAAATTGTTTTCATAGCCATATATTTTACTCACAAACTTGAATATGTTCAAACGTATTACGGATCAGTTTCATACGCATGTACTGTTCCTGCAGGGCGCGGTCATTTGCGATGTCCTGGGGAAAAGAGAACTTACCGTTGCTCAGAATGAATTTTAGTTTTGCATCCTGCACACGGTAATAAATCGACATAATCTGATGATAAGTTAAATTATTGAACAGCCCCAGGTTTAAGCCCCAGCGCAGCCCTGAAACAATGGAAAGTGCTTCGCCCCTGGTGCAAAGGTAGCCGATTTTTGTGCCTGCAAAACACTTGAAAATTATATCCTTTGCCCTGGTCATGTGGTTTTCGATGATTATTCTGCGGTTTTCCAGCTCTGTCTGAATGATAAAATTAATTGCCTCGGCAAAAAGCGTGCGCTGTTCTGCTTCGTTTCCGATGCTGCTGATTGTCGTAGAGGCTATAAAAAAAGTTCCCGCACTAAAGCCGGATTTTGAATCTGAGTTTGGTCCAAATCCGTATTTAAGTTCAATATTTTTTTTCTGCAATGCCTCTACAAGGGTCGGCAGCTGTTCAAGGAAGGCCGTAGAAGGCAGATGAACCATTGCACTTAACTTGAGTCCCGTTCCGCTGTCCTTTATGTTTGAAGTCAAATAGCCGTATTCGGTGCTGGCTGCAAACTGAAGATACTGCTGGAGTTCAAGATCTACTTCATGGCATTTTTTATATGCGCCTTCAATATCAAGTCCTGCGTTGGTGCATGATATGCGAATATGGTCACGGTCGTTTACGGTAGCAATAAAGCCCATGTTTGATTTGTTTCCGTCAAGACACTGAACAATTCCGCCGGCAGGTGCGTTATTTACGGACTCCTTTATCATCCCCCGTTCCATAAAAAGATTAAAGCCCAGGGTCATCAGGCTTGGAATGGAATTTGTCTGATAAAAGTCAGCCTTTTTTGAAAACGCATCAAAAACAAGTGTCTGCACACGGACTGCATCTTCGGTTTTTATTTTTTGAGGAAAAGGAAAGTCTGCGAGATTTCTGACAAGTCTTGCCCTTGTAGAAACAACTACATCGTCATAATTACCCTTGTAGCTGTACCACTCAAAAAGGTTGTCAGTAAGGTTAAGTTCAGACAGATCGTTCCTCCCGCTTATCGCGCCTCATCATTTCCCTGAACAGGAGACTTTTCTATGGCTTTGAGATAGTCACGGTAGAAAGCTGCCTTTTCGTAGTCTTCGTTTTTTAAAGACTCCTGCAGCTTGTTCTGAATCAAAATTCTGTCAGTCAGGACATTTCTGAAGCGTGGAAGTTTTTTTGGCAGCTGTCCGGTATAAGTTGAATTTACACCAAAGTCCCTGAGGATATCCCTGATGTATGAATCAAAACTTGCATAGCATTCGGGGCATCCGGTTTTTAAAGTATTTTTTATTGAACTGAGGCTTGTTCCGCAGGCGGGACAAACGAGATTTTCTCCATAATTCATAAACACCCCCACTTAAACAGTATAACTTTAAAAACTAAACTTTGCGAAGAGTTTCGTTAGGTTTTTCTTTACCGGCCTTAATCGAAGGCAGTGCGCTGACAACAAGGGACAAAATCAAGGTTCCGGTCCCGATAATAATCAGCTCTGCCAGCGGAATTGAAAGCGGGATTTTCTGCAAATAGAAAGCCGGATCCAGCAGAATGAACTGCCCGTCATAGGTTCCCATGCCTAATAAAAGATACACAAATTCAATTAAAAAGTTAAATACTTTTTCAAAAAAACTTATTATATAATCAAAATTTACAGCCGCTAAAAGTCCCACAGGAATTCCTACAAAAACTCCCAGAAATCCGGTTACAAGACCCGTAATCAAAAATGCAACCGTAATACCGTTTGAGGTTGCTCCAAGGCTTTTTAAAATTGCAATTTCCTTACGCCTCTCCATTACGAGCATTACAAGGGCGCTTGAAATATTTACGCTTGCAACAAGAACAATCAGAAGCATGATAAAAAGAAGCATCATCTGGGTTGAAGAAAAATTTTCGTATTGAACTGTATTCAATTCTTTCCAGCGGTAGACTCTTGTAAAGTTTGGAACCCGGCGTTCCACAAGAGAAAGCGTTTTTTCAAGTCCGTAGGAAAAGGCGTCACCGGTTTCAATTCCAATCATTATCTGGCTGCTTCTGAGGGGCAGAATTGAATACGCCTTCTCAAGGGGAATAAAAAACCACAGTGAGTCCAGTTCCTGGTAGCCTGAAGAAACTGTGGCAGTTACTTTAAACTTTGTAATTTTTGGAATCACCTTTCCCGAGGTCAGCTGTCTTGTACTGATAAGCCTGATGTCATCTCCCGGCTTTATATTCAGGTCAGAAGCGAGTTTTTTTCCGATTACCGCATTATTCGGCTTTGATAAATCAGGAGTTCCTTCGCACTCAAAAAAATCCCTGAAGGAAGGATTTTTTGTAAAAATATCAGTGGTAACTCCCCGCACCTGGGCTCCGCTCCGGCCGGCTTTACCTGCAGCGAGGGCCACCGAAGAAATCTCAGGATAAACATTGATAACGCCCTCAACTTCAGAAAGTGACCTTGATAATTCAACAAGTGAATCTGAACTTTGTGCTTGGTCGATGTCGGGATGCAGGAAACAGCACAGATGGGAGCTGGAAAGCCCGATCATGCGGTCAGTCATGCCCTTTATCATTCCGTTGGATACGGTCAACACCATAACAAGGGGAACAAGGCTTATTGCAATACACAAAAATGCACCCACAAGGCTTCTTCTTGCGTTGGATTTTTTACCGGTACGGGGAAAGAGCATTCTGAAAGCAAAAAGCGAAGATGCCTTAAAATTCATTCAGCTTGCCTTCCTTAATTGAATAAATTTTATCTCCCTTTGACGCAAGGTTCATGTCGTGGGTTACGAGAAGCAGGGTTTTCTGGTATTTGTCTGCCATGGAAAAAAGCAGGTCGCCGATCATTACGGCGTTGGCAGGGTCAAGGTTTCCTGTGGGCTCGTCGGCAAGGATGACCTGGGGATCATTGATTAAGGCTCGTGCCACGGCAACCCTCTGACGCTCACCGCCGGAAAGTTCTGACGGAAGGTGGTTTACGCGGGAAGAAAGTCCTACATCATCCAGGAGTTTGAGTGCCTTTTCTTCGGCTTCTTTTTTATTTACACCTGCCATAAAGGCCGGAAGATATACGTTTTCCAGGGCAGTAAAATCCTTTAAAAGATAATGGAACTGAAAGATAAGCCCCAGAAACTTATTCCTGTATTCAGCGGCATCTTCTTCATCCATCTGGCCTACATTGTAAGGGCCAACAATGATTGAACCGGCACTGGCGTTATCCAAGGCGCCGACAATATTCAAAAAGGTACTTTTACCGCTGCCGCTTTCCCCTGCAATTACGATTTTTTTGCCCTTTTCGATATCGATGCTCAAATCATTGAGGATTGTAAGAGATTCGCTTTCTGTCCTGTAAGTTTTGCGTAAATCTTTTATCGAAATAATAATATCACTCATCCCTCATAACCTCCGACACTGTAAGCCTGAGTACATTTTTGCTTGCAACATAACTTGCAAAAAGCGCAGAAAATACTCCAAAAACAGTTATCAAAAGAACTTCTCCCACAAAGATTCTTGGCGGGATATTTGCATAAAACATATAGGTTGAATTAGGTCTTACAAAGTGTGCGTCAGCCGGATTGAGCAGTTTGAGCATAAAAACCTGACTATAGTACACAATATTAGACATTATAATAAAAATTCTAGGCATTTGTACGCTCAAAAGAAGCCCCATTACAAGTCCCGGTAAGGCACCCTTTACTCCGGTTAAAAAGCCCTGGGTAATAAATATGGATTGAATCAGATTTTTCTTTCCGCCGAAGGCGCTCAAGATCGCAATTTCTTCACGTTTTTCAAAAACCATTCGGCGCATGCCGTTAAAGATATTTATTGCGACGACAATAAAAATTATCAGCACCAGAAGAAGAAGCATGTTCTTTTCGATTCTGAGGGTACTAAAAAAAGACTTGTTGTATTCTTTCCAGGACTCAAAATGCAGGTCAGGAAAATCACTTTTAAGCCGTGCAATCACCTTTGAATCCAGCTCCGTCTTTTTAAGCTTAAGTCCGTAAATCAGTTTTGCGTCCTTTCCAAGGTATTTGATGCCGTCATCCAGGCTTATAAAGGCAAAGCTTGAATTAATGTCAGCATAACCTGTTCTGACCATTCCGGTTACGGTAAAATTTCTGTCCCCGGATAAAAGTTCAACATCGTTACCGCCGGACAGGGCAAAAAGATTAACCTGCCTGCCGATTGTAACGCCCAGCCTGCGGGCAAGTTCAGTTCCAAGGACAATGGAGTCGCCCTGTTCAAGATTAAACTCACCTGCCCAGACCTTAGCTTCTTTTTTAAAACCTTTGTCCCGCTCCATCATATTTTTTGGAACGGCACGGATTAAGCAGGCAGCCTGACTTGTCCTGGCCCCTGTCATTAAAGACTGGGCTTCGAAAAATGGGCTTGCACTTAAAATCAGGTCTTCCTTATCGCAGTACATCTGAAAGTCAGCCGCGCTTTCCATGGTAAGCCCTTCTGCGCGGATATGGTATGACGACACTTCCATAATTGAATCGATAAAGCTCATCTGAAAGCCGTTCATTACGGAAATAACGGTTATCAATGTCATCACACCGAGACAGATTCCCAGGGATGCGAGGAAGGCGTTTATCCTTGAGCGTCCGGTCCGGTCAACACGGGCAAAACGGCGGGACACAAAGAGAACCCATTTGAAATTTGAAATAAAGTTATTCTTCAACCGGTTCCTCCTCTTTTACCCCATCCGCATCTGATGTCTCTTCCGGTTCTGTATTATCGTCCGGGTCTGTACTATCTTCCGGGGTTGCACCCTCATCCGGCTCAGCCGTCAAAGGGCCAGAAGAAGGCTTATCAAAGGTGTTCCGCCTCAATTCAACATCGTTTGCGTAAATTACTTCCAGCGTTTTAAAGCCGTCCTCATACTCAGTCAAAACAGAAAAACCGCCGTCAAAATAGAGGGTCTCATTATATGAAGTCTGACCCGTATATTCGGTTTTTACGCGAAGTTTGTTTTCTTCATAGTAATAAGTATCAGGATTTTCTGACAGTTTATCATACTGATACTCATATTTTTTGTATGAAACTTCTTTCTTTTTGAACTTTTCATCAGTAAATGTATAGGTCTCCGAATTGAATTCAATAAGGCGGTTCTGCTCATCATAAACCCATTCTTTTTTGAAGGTCGGAACCTTACGGTATTCAACCGGTTTGTTGTTTTCGATTTCTTTCGGTGTCCGGCTTATTTCTTTATAAATTATACAATTAGACAAAACAGGCTTTTTAATTGAATTATATTCAGTCTGAATCTGAGTCATGTTCTCCTTGTTTTCTTCAATCGTACTTTTAAGATTCTGTTCCTCATCATAAAAGTATTCGATACTTTTTTTGAGCTTTAACTGACTTGTTTTGGACGGATTGTTGTAAATCTCTTTTTTTGAAAGCTTCCAGCCCTCATCGTA
>DLYJ01000256.1:4038-4870 GCA_003447785.1 Treponema sp. | reverse complement strand
ACTTAACGCAAGCGGCATCAACCTTAACTGGGGTAATTTTAAGGCAGAAGATGTTTCCCTTAACTTTGACACTAAGTCTCTGGAAGGCTCACTTGAATGTGATTTGTCCGGTTCATTGATTAATTACGACTTTAACATTCCCCTCAAGGCAAGCATAGGCGGAATCTCTTCACTTAATAAACCTGATACTTTTGTAATCAGCGCATCTTCGGAAAAAATGAGCGGTTCCTTCTTCCCGACTGACCAGAAATTCAGTCTTGTGGCTACAAAAACGCCTGGTCAGATGGACATCGTTTGTGACGGACCTCTCGGCTTTAACGCAAATATCATGGACGGCGGCATTATCAGCGCAAAATCTTCTCCGTCTTCCGTAATCGATTTTACTGTAAACGGAATGGTTGCAAACAATAACCTGGACATAAACGTAACCGGAATCAATTCGAACCTCAAAAAGTTTTCAAACGCAATACAGATTCCTTACGTAACCTTTATCGAAGGCACTTTGAACGGCGCCGTTAAAATTACTGGCATTACCACTGACCCTGAATTTACAGGCGCTGTTACTGTCACTAAACCTGAATTCTATGTTCCGTACGTTTCAAAGAGACTTTTCAGAAGTGACAGGGTTTTTGCCGTGGCAGGCCAGAACCAGTTTACCGTAAAACCGACAAAATTCACCCTTGATAAAAACCCGGTAGATGTGGGACTTAATATCGTTTTTGACCGCTGGGGAATCGACTCAATGGACGTAAGCGTAGTTACTGATAAGAATCAGTACGTTCCTGTGGATATGCAATTCCCGTTTGTGCATTATAAGGGTAACGCAGGCTTT
>DLYJ01000256.1:0-3901 GCA_003447785.1 Treponema sp. | reverse complement strand
GTGGATAATTCCATTCAGTCAGAAGAAAAAGATGAAATAGACTCAATGGATTTCCTTGTGGATCTCGACCTTCATGTGGGAAACCGCGTTCAGGTTCTGTTCAATCCGCTTTTGCGCGGGGTAGTTGTGCCTGATACGGACTTAAAGCTTTCACTTGATACAAGGACCGAAAGCCTTGCCTTTAAGGGACAGATAAGTCTGCGGGGAGGAGAAATCGTATGGTTGAACCGAAACTTCTACATGAAAGAAGGTGCGATGGTATTCAACGAAACTCAGGACAACTTTGATCCTCGCCTTACAGTCCGTGCCGAAACACGGGAGCGCGATGAGGCAGGTAACCAGGTTACAATTACCCTGAGTGTAATCAATCAGACAATAAGTCAGTTCAACCCGAGATTTACTGCAACTCCTGCAAAAAGCGAAAAAGAAATTTATGAACTTCTGGGGCAGGTTGTGTCCGCCGATTCAGAAAATGCCGCTATTCTTGCCATGGCAGGCGGTGATTATCTTGTTCAGGCAACGGTTATGCGCGGAGTAGAAAATGCGTTGCGTGAACTGACGAATTTTGATATATTTTCAATACGTACGAATATTCTTCAGAATGCCGTTAAGCAGAGTTTTGATAAAAATTCGACAAATAATCAGCTTACAGTTGGTAACTTTTTTGACAACTCGGCTGTTTATGTAGGTAAGTACTTTGGCAGTGCTATGTATGTTGATGCGCTGATGCACTGGACCTACGACGAAACAAAACTTGGAGATGACACTTCAGTCAGCGGCCTGGTATTCCAGCCGGAATTTGGTCTTGAAATGGCTTCGCCTTATGTTAATATTCGTCTCGGTGTTGCACCGGATTTGGAAGCAATTCAAAAAAGTTTGTGGATGCCTTCAACCTCTATAACACTGTCATGGAAACATTCTTTCTAAAATTGAATGCATGGTAAATTAAACATTTTTATCAATGCTCCAGGAGTTATTATGTCCTTTCGACGCCTAAAAATTGCGTTTGTTTTATGTGCCGCTTTCTTGGTATGCACACCTTCCTTTGTTTTTGCACAGGATAATTCTTCAACTGAATCAGACTCTGACTGGTATTATGGCAAGTTAATCAAATCCGTTACCTTTAAAAATTTAAAACATGTAGACGCCAAGGAAGTTGACGGCGTTACTTCAAGCTATATCGGACGCCGCTTTACAGACGAAATCTTCAGCGAACTTTTGGACAGAATTTACGCTATGGATCTGTTTGAAGAAGTTAACCCGGAAGCACTTCCTGGAGATGCAAGAAAAAACACTGTTGCAATCGTATTTTCAGTAACTGAACGCCCGTCCGTAACAAAAGTTACTTTCCGGGGCAACAGGCAGATTCGTACGACAGAACTTAAGGAAGCAACTTCCCTCAAGGAAAAGGACGTATTTGTAGAAAGCAAGGTTTTGATTGATGAACGCGCCGTTCGCGATGTTTACCTTGAAAAAGGTTATACAAATGCCAAGGTTGTTGCAGAAACAAAACGCACTGAAAAGGGCGTGGAAATCACATTTAAGATTGACGAAGGCCGTTCAACCGTAATTTCTTCGATTAAGTTCCGGGGAAACAAGGTTGTGTCTGCAAAGACTCTCAAAGGCAAGCTCAAACTCAAGGAAGTCGGTCTTATCCATAAGGGTGCCTTCCAGGAATCTGAACTGGAAGCAGACAAACAGGCAATTCTTTCATACTATCAGAATATCGGTTATATCGACGCTGAAATCCTCGACGTTACAAAAGAGATGTCAGTCAACGAAAAGAAAAACCGTGATGAACTTTCAATTACCTTTGTTATTCAGGAAGGTTCCCAGTACACATTCGGCGGAATGGATTTTAAGGGAAACATCATCTTCTCTGACGAAAAACTTAATTCACTTGTTAAACTCAAGACAGGCGGCATATTCAACCAGTCAAAGTATCAGGAAACTGTAATGGCCATCGCTGACCTTTACTATGAAAACGGTTATACTTCAAACCGCTTTCAGCCGATGCCGTCAAAGGACGCTGACAACAAGGTAATTTCCTTTACCTTCCACATCGTTGAAAGTGTACGAAGCCACGTTGAAAGCGTTGTAATCAAGGGAAATTCAAAAACAAAGGAATATGTTATCCGCCGCGAAATTCCAATCGAAGCAGGTGACATTTTCTCCAAGGCAAAAATCACAACAGGTTTGAGAAACCTTTATAACCTTCAGTACTTCAGTGCTGTTGTTCCAGATGTAGTTGCAGGTTCTGAAGAAAACCTCGTAAACCTTATCTTCTCTGTTGACGAACAGTCTACTACTTCAATTGAATTCGGCGTTACTTTCTCGGGCGTTTCTGATCCTGATGACCTTCCCTTCGCACTGTTCGTAAAGTGGCAGGATTCAAACTTCCGCGGAACCGGTAAGTCTGTCAGCCTCGGTTCAACTGTTGCAACGGATGAACAGTCGATTACATTAAGTTACGGCGAAAACTGGCTCTGGGGACTTCCGATTTCAACTTCAATCAGCACAAGTTTTTCCCACGCAAATATGAGTGCCCTCCGTCTTAAGGTATTCCCTGACGGAACAATTGATGATTCAAACTATTACATGGACTACGAACAGTGGCAGTGGAGCCTTGGTCTTTCCCTCGGACACCGCTGGACTCCTGTCTGGGCAATCATCTCGCTTTCTGGCGGTATTTCGGGCAGCCTTCTCAACAACCAGTACGATACAGATCTGCTCACACCGGTTGATTCAACAATCAGTGATTATGCAAATGAATGGGGATTCCAGAACTCTGTATGGGCCGCATTCTCAATCGATGACCGCGACATCAACTACGATCCTTCAAAGGGATGGTTTGCAAGTCAGAGACTTACATGGTACGGTCTTACACCGCTCGAAACTGAATTCTTCCTCCGTTCCGATACCAAACTTGAAAAATACTTTACACTGTTTGACCTTCCTGTTACTGACACATGGAACTGGAAGCTTGTTCTTGCAGGTTACTCAGGTCTGAGCATGCTCTTCCCGAGACTTAACAGCGGAATCGGTAACACAAGCAAACTCTACATCGACGGTATGTTCAACGGCCGCGGATGGACAAATATTTACAATAAAAACCGCGGTAAGGCAATGTGGTCCAGCTACCTGGAACTGCGCATGCCGATTGTTCCGGGCGTAATCGCTCTGGATTGGTTTGGAGACGCAGCGGTTATAAAAGATACACCCCATGCTCTGTTCAACGATTTGAGTGTTCAGGATTTCTACTTCAGTACAGGACCGGGCCTGCGCTTCTCGATTCCGCAGTTCCCGCTCAGACTGTTGTTTGCCAACACATTCCGTGTTAACGAAAATGATAATATCGAAAGATACAAGAACTGGAAGTTCGTACTTTCATTTAACATTACAAACAAATAATGGAGTTTTGTATGAAAAAGATTATTTTAGCACTCAGCCTTGCTTTGTTTCTGGCTCCTTTCAGTTTTGCACAGCAGATTACACGCTTTGGAGTAGTGGACACTGCCCGTGTTTATCAGGCTTACTTCAGGAATTCTGCTCCGGTTCGTAATTATGAATCAAAAAAGGCTGAATTCCAGAATGAAATCAACAAAAAAACAGAAGAAATTCAAAACCTTAAAAACCAGAAGGTTGATTACCAGAAAAACGGTAATGACGCTGCTGTAGTCCGCCTTGAAGGTGAAATTACACGCAAAACGGATCTTCTGACAGAATACGCAAACGCAAAGAATGTGGAACTTGAATCCCTTAAAAAGACTTTGCAGAACTCGGATTCATTCTATAAAAAACTTTACAACGTGCTTGAACGCGTTGCAGAAAACGAAGGATATTCAATGATTATGAGCCTCCAGCAGGCAAATGCAGTGCTCTGGTACAGCCCTTCCGTAGA
>DLYJ01000153.1 GCA_003447785.1 Treponema sp. | reverse complement strand
ATCACTCTCCAGGAGCGCAACCTTGAAATTGCAAAGACCCAGTACAACAACAACCTTGCAAAATACAACCAGGGCCGCCTGAGCGAAATCGATGTTCTTTCGGCAGAAGTAAACTACAAAAGCAAAATCCCGACAGTTGAAAGTGCCCGTACAACTTACCAGAACGATCTGGATTCGTTCAAGCAGACTTTAGGACTCATGATTGATGACAAAATTGAACTTAAGGGCTCCCTGGACGAACTTATCAATTTGAATTCAATCGAACTTGATGTGACAAAACTTCAGTCTCCGGCCGTTCAACAGCTTGAATATAAAGTTCAGTCCGCTAAAAATGCGGTTCTGGATAAAAGATATTCTGCATTTGCTCCGTCGATTTCTGCAACATTTAAATGGGCAGATTCATCATGGTATGTAGGCTATGACGGCACAGCGCCGGACCCTTCAAAGTCTGCAAGCCTTTCGCTGTCGGCAAGCATTCCTTTGGATGGAGTTTTACCCTGGTCCAGCCGCAACGATGCAATTGACAGCGCAAAAGACACTGTAAAGGAACTTGAACTTCAGCTGGATAACGAAAAGAAGAATTTCAAGCGGACCGTTGACAGTTCACTCCGTTCAATCAAACAGAGCCAGGAAGCAATCAAATACAAGCAGGCAAACGTCAAACTTGCACAGCGCACCTATGACATGACGAGCGAAGCCTACAACCGCGGAACTAAAGACCTGCTTACACTCCAGAACGCAAACACTTCACTCCTGAATGCGGAAGTTTCCCTCAAGAGCGAAGTTTTAACCCTTATAAAAACAATTTTGAATCTTGAAAACACAGCAGGAATTCCATTCGGAACCTTGGGAGATAAATAATGAATTTAAAGAAACTTACAAAATCACAAATCGTAATAATTTCGGCAGTTGCACTGACAGTTCTGTGCATTATTTTCTGCCTTACAATCGGCCGTAATGACAGCAAGCAGCAGGGCGGACGCAGCCGCGGCGGAAATACAGTTTTTTCCGTAATCACACAGACTGTTCAGAAAGAGGTTTTGCACGGCTACGTAATTGCCAACGGCGAAATCGAAAGCCAGAACTCAGTAAATGTTTATCCTGATGTGGCAGGAAAGGTAATAGAAACAAACGTAATGCTCGGTTCATCAGTAAAAAGGGGAGACATAATTGCTTATGTTGACCCTAGTGCTCCGGGCCAGTATTACAAAAAAAGCCCGGTTTACGCTCCAATCAGCGGAAGCATAATTTCCACACCCCTCAAAAACGGAACTACGGTAAGCACAAACACAACAATTGCAATTGTGGGCGATATTTCAAACCTTCAGGTTACAGCCGACATTCCTGAACGCTATGTGGCAGTATTAAAGGAAGGCTTAAAGGCAGAGATTTCCGTAGAAGCCTATCCGGGAGTTGTTTTTGAAGCAACTGTAAGCCGTGTAAGCCCGGTTGTAGATACAACAAGCCGCACAAAGGAAGTTGTCCTTCATTTTAATACTCGTGATGAGCGCGTAAACGCAGGTATGTTTGGTAAGGTAAAACTCTATACACAGGACTATAAGGATCAGGTTGTAATGCCGTCCGATGCCCTGGTACAGCTGAATGACGAGAATTACGCTTATGTTGTAAAGGAAGACTCAACTGTTGAACGCAGAAAGGTTGTTACAGGAAAATCTGTTGACGGCAAAATCCAGATTACCGAAGGCATCAGCGAAGGCGAAAAGGTTGTAATCCAGGGACAGACTTCCCTCAACGACGGCTCAAAGATTCGTGACATTGGAAACGCCGGCGCAAAGAGTGCAGATACAGAAAACTCTGGTGACGAAAAAGACGGAGCCGGAAACGGAGCCGAAAAAACCGGAGCTGAAAAAAACGGGGCCGAAAAAGCTCATTCAAAAAACTAGAGGCAGAAAATGAATATTTCCAAAACCACACTTGAACATCCGGTTTTAACCCTCATATTTTTTGCCCTCTTAGGCATAATGGGAATTTTTACCCTCAACAACGTTGCAATCAGTTTAATGCCGGATATCGACAGCCCTTACCTCAACGTCAGAACCACTTACACAAATGCCGGTCCTGAATCTGTTGAAAAGACAATTACAAAGGTGCTGGAAGGCCAGCTTATTTCCGTAAGCGGTCTCAAAAAAATGACTTCAACATCTCAGGAAGGCTCTTCCCGCATTTCCCTGGAATTCAACTACGGAACTGACCTGGACATTGCGACAAACAATGTACGGGATAAAATTGACCGTGTTCTAAAAAGACTTCCGGACGATGCAGACAGCCCCACCATCTTAAAAATGGACGCTGATTCAATGCCGATTATGCGTATTGCAGTCCGGGGCAACAGGAGCCGTGACGAACTCAAAGTTCTTGCGGAAGACACAATTGTAAGCCTTCTTGAACAGACTGACGGCGTTGCAGAAGCGACAGTTTCCGGCGGCCGTACAAAGATTGTACGCGTAGACATCAGCCAGAACAGGCTTGCGGCTTACGGATTAACCCTTTCTCAGGTAAACAGCGCCCTTTCCAAACAAAACCTTGAACTAGGCGGCGGTAAAATTACTGAAGGAAAGACGGATTATTCAATCCGTACAACGGGTGAATTTTCAAGCATTGAAGAAATCAATGACGCCATAATCACAACAAAAAATGACTACGTTGTCCGCCTGAGCGACATCGGTACTGCCTACATGGGCTACAAGGACAAGACAAACGAGGTTTACATCAACGGAACTCCTGGAATTTATGTCAGCGTAACAAAGCAGTCCGGCAAAAACAGCGTAACGGTTGCAAACAGGGTTTATGAAAAGCTGGAAGAAATTGAAGAACTTTTACCCACAGACGTTACTCTGGAAATTATCAGTGACACGACGGACTCAATCCGCGACACCATCAATACGCTTCTGGACAACTGCTGGCAGGGACTTTTGCTGGCCGTTCTGGTACTCTTTCTGTTCTTAAAGAACTTTAAATCAACAATTATCATTGCGATTTCGATTCCGCTTTCCATCATTATCACAATGCTCTGCATGAGTTTTGCAGGAATTACGCTCAACATGATGACTTTAACCGGTCTGATTCTCGGGGTCGGAATGATTGTAGACGCTTCAATCGTAATGATTGAAAACATCTATGTTTACAGAAGCCGCGGTGCCGCACCAAAGGTTGCTGCCGTTCTTGGATCCAGCGAAATGATAATGTCAGTTCTTTCGGGCAACCTTACGACAATCTGTGTATTCATTCCGTTTTTGTTCTTTATATCAGACCTTGGAATGATGGGCCAGATGTTCAAGGGAATCATCTTTACAGTTGTAATCAGCCTGATTTCTTCGCTCTTTGTTGCGATTTTTCTTGTTCCGGTCCTGGCAGGCAAGTTTCTGCCGCTTACAAACCGTAACGAAAAACCTGTTACATTCAAGCCGCTAAAAAGATTCTACGAATTGCTTGATATCCCGCTGGCTGCAGTTACAAAACTGTATCGAAAGGTTCTCAAAAAGGCTTTGACTCACCGCGCCGTGACTGTGGTTGTCTGCGTGTGTGCTTTGATAATTGCCCTTGCCTTTGCCACAACGCTTAATGTAAACCTTATGCCTTCCGGCAAGGACGACAGCGTAACAATGAACGTTACCCTTCCAATCGGTACAACTTTGAGCGAAACAACCACCGTCCTGGAGCAGTTTGAACAGATCTGCCGTGACGAAATTAAGGGTTACAAGGCTCTGATTACAACAATCGGAAGTTCCTCTGCCTCATACAAAGGTTCAATTGAATTAAAACTGCCTTCAACAGAAGAGCAGATTGACAGTGCCCAGGATATTCAGAAAAAGCTGCGGGCACACTTTAATGATTTTGCCGGTGCAAAGTTCAGTTTCCGTCAAGGCATGAGAGGTCAGATGACAGGAAGCGACATTAAAATTAAAATCCGCTGCGATGACCTTGAAAAGGCCCTGGACATTTCGGAACAGATTACGTCAGTAATGACGAAAATTCCTGACCTTGGTGAATCATCCGTTGATATCGAAAAGGGTGTTCCTGAAGTTGAAATCGAAATTGACCGTCAGCGCGCCTACGCCTTTGGTGTTGACGTAACCACAGTGGCAAAAGAAATCAACTACGCGATGAACGGTGTAACTTCTACAACCTATCGTGAGGGCGGCAAGGATTATTCAACGGTTTTGATGTATCAGAAAGAAGACCGCCAGAAGGTTATAGATCTGGAACAGATTTTTGTTAACGGAACTAACGGCAAGGTAAGCGTTGCAAACTTTGCTTCGGTTAAAAAAGGTCTGGGGCCTGTAAAAATTGCCCGGGAAAACCAGTCCCGCATTGTAACCGTAACCTGCGACATTATCACTGAGCGTTCTGCATACGATGTTGAACAGGAAATCAAGGAAGGAATTGCACAGAGCTTTATCATTCCTGACGACGTAACTCTGGTTTACGACGGAGCCTGGCAGAGCATGCAGGACCAGGGAAAAACCTACGGTTCAATTATTCTCATGGCGATTCTCCTCGTATTTGGTGTAATGGCAGGAACTTACGAAAGCTTTAAGGCGCCATTCATCAACCTGTTTACAATTCCATTCCTTGTAATCGGTGT
>DLYJ01000071.1 GCA_003447785.1 Treponema sp. | reverse complement strand
TTGCAACCGAACTTGCAAGGCCGTCTACAGGCAACACCCTTTATATTCTTGATGAACCTACAACCGGACTTCATTTTGCCGATGTAAAGGTTCTGATGGACGTAATCCAGAGACTTGTTGATAAGGGAAACTCAGTGGTAATGATTGAACACAACCTTGATGTTATCTGCCAGGCTGACCATATCATTGACCTTGGTCCTGAGGGCGGCAACAAGGGCGGTACAATCGTCGACACAGGCACCCCTGAAGAACTTGCAGGGCGGTACAAAAAGACCGGAAGTTATACTGGACAGTTCATCCAAGAGCAGCTAAACAATTACAGAAAATTGCATCAGAATGGATAATAGATTTTAAGAATTGAAAAAAGGTTTATTTCTTGCTGTTTTTTTAATTTTCTCTCTGGCTTTGACTTTTGCCGCAGATGACAACAAGTCCATCATCAATATCGAAGGCGCCCGTAAAAGTGAATATAAAAAGGACCCTGTTTCAGGCGAAGACTGTATCGTTCTCACCGGCGAAGTAAAAATCTCCGTTACAAAGGGCTCGGATAAAACAACTATTTCTGCGGACAACGTAAATTACAACCGCCAGACAGAAATGCTCTATGCTGAAGGCAATGTTGAACTTGAACAGGGCGGTTCATCCTCAGGCGGCGAAAAGATTTCTGCAAGAAGCCTTTTATTCAATACTGCAACCCTTGAAGGTATTTTTGATAACGGCCGTGCCGTGCAGACTTCTTCTGATGCCATAAACCTGCCCAGCGGTTCCACCCTGATTGTAGCGTCCGACGTTTTTGGGCGTGACTCCTCGGGAACAATCGCCTTTAAAACCGGCGAACTTACATTCTGTGATGATGAAAATCCCCACTGGAAAATCAAGGCGTCCCGTATCTGGCTTTTGCCCGGCGGTGAATTTGCCTTCTTTAACGCACTTTTGTATGTGGGACGTATTCCACTTTTGTACTTTCCGGCATTTTATTATCCGAAGGACGAACTTATATTCAACCCCACAATGGGTTATAAATTCCGCGAAGGTTACTTTATCAACACTACAACCTATCTGTACGGACGAAAGTCCCTGGACGCCGCATCCACCAGTGATTCAAGCTCCAGTGATGATGAAGACAAAATCGACTTTTTCAGCTTTATGAAGGCTTCATCCCTCAAGGAACAGGTCCGGGAAGGTATCGTCCTCCACAACCTGGACGAAGACTACAAGGGGGATACAACCAATTACTTTAAGGTAATGGCCGATTATTACTCGAATATGGGCGCAATGGTGGGAGCAGACACCGTATTAAAGCCTAAAAAATACATCAATGAACTTTCAGCCACAGTTGAACTGGGCTTTTCAAATACCGTATTTAAAAACGACGGAATCTATCTTCCGTACAATGCCAGCGGTAACAAGGTTAGTGATGAATCCAACCTTCTTGCCGTTAATATGCCGTTCCGCTACCAGGCAAACTTAAAATTTTCAATTTCAACACCCTTTGCCCTGACGATTTCCATGCCGGTTTACTCGGATCCTTATTTTGATTACGACTTTAACAACCGCACGGAAACAATGGACTGGATTGACTTTCTGATGAGTGGAACTGCCACTGAAGAAGATGATGACATTACCACCGTTTCGTCATTTACATGGCAGGCAAACGGTTCATATACCTTTAAAATCCCGGCCTGGCTCAACCCGTATATCAGTTCGGCCGCAATTTCAAATTTTACTTCGTCCATTGTTTTTTCTTCCAAGAGCAATACGGAACTTTCAAGCCGTGATGAATACTCGGAAGACTCTGCCTGGTCATCTTATACTCCGGAACGTTACTTTTATTACCCGAGCCAGATTACTCCCTTTAAAATCACCACAAGACTTGCAGGTACACTGATTCAATATCCGTCAAATTCAAAAACTTCACAGAACCAGAACGTATCGTTAAAACTTGTTCCGCCGGAGGAACTTGATACTTCGGAAAAAAATGACTCCGAAAAATCAGAAAATCCTGACTCAACCCAGGAGGGTGGAATTGCAGACGCTGATGAAGGTGAGGTCGAAGAGCCGAAAATTCTCTTTGACGAGTCAGTTCTTCCAAAAATTGCAACCGTAAGTCCGTCTGTAAAAACTCTGACCGGTATTTCCTACAAACTTTCCTACAGCCTTTCTCCTGAGTTCAGTTCTCAGTTTACATATTCTTCTTCCCACTTAAAGAAACCGGAAGATTTTGAATGGAAAACCCTGCAGTCAACATATATTCAGGCCAAGGCTCCAACAACGCTGACCAGTGTTCTCGGCTACAAGGACAGTTTTTTGTCTTTGACAGACACCTTTAACTTTAATCCGGTTTACCAGAAACACCCTTATTTGAGCATGGACCAGGACAAGGGCGGTTATACCCAGAGTTCTGCGGACAGCATCAAAAAGACTGACTATAACGCGCGCAAACTTGACCTGACCGATACAAATGCGCTTTCATTCAAGCCGTTTTACTACACCGAACATTTTTCCGGAACATCGTTGACGTGGAACACAACTGTCAAAATGATCCAGACAAAATACATCAGCGACGATATCGAAAATCCCCAGTGGGAATACCTGACCACCGACATCTGGGATGACGAATGTGTTACAACCCACAACCTGAATCTTGTTCTTGCCGCAAACGAAGGTGATTACAGCCAGAAGCTTTCCCTTACAACAACTCTTCCGCCCCAGGTTGACTCCTACAACGGCATATTGTCCCTGGGCTTTCCGTATTCAAGTTTTTCTGTGGGAACCGGAATCAAGCAGAAAAGCAGTACGGATTCAACATGGGTTAAGCAGGACCTGTCCCAGTCCTTCAGTTTAAAACTTTTTAACAGTAAATTGAATCTCACACAGTCTTACGTTTATGACCTTGAAGAATGGGAACATGATTCATTCCGTCTGTCTTTGAGCGGCTACGGAACTCAGCTTGCCTACACAATGTCCTATTCAACAACTTACGATTTTGACTCGTCAAAGGGCTGGACGAGCAGTTCTGACAAAAAATTCCAGCCGTATTCACTGAGTCTCGCTTATGCCAGCGGAACAAAGAACTTTAAATACTGGAGCGACAGAATCAGTTTTTCTCCCTCATTGAATACAAGCGTTGTTTATGACTTTGTACGCCCGACAAACAGTTATTTTACTTTTATTCCGGCAATTACCTTTAAGGTAAATGATTTTTTGAACATCACATTCAGTTCGGAAAGCCGTAACAGTTGTATTTACCGTTACTTCTGTCCTGAAAGCGATTATAATAATTATTATCAGGGGCAGGGCGAACGAAACTTTCTGTCCGACCTTGTTAATTCATTCCGCTTTGATGATGAATCAAAACGAAAATCCACAGGCTTTAAGCTCAAGAGTCTTAACGTTGCAATTACACACGATCTTGACGACTGGGACCTGAACTGTGAATTTAAAGTAAAACCCCGTCTGATTTCTGCTACGTCAACTAAAGGCGCATACTACGACTTTAGCCCGTACTTTTCCATCAGCGTGTCATGGAGACCGATGGCAAGTATGAAGACAGAAATCGTGGACGAGTATGGCGAGTGGCAGTTGAATCCATAATGAGCGAATATACAATAGTTTTGCCGGAAACGGCACTTGTGGCCCGCATCTGCGGAACAAATGACAGTAACTTAAAACTCATCGAAGAAAATCTCGGCGTTACGGTTTTCTGTACCGGAAACGAGCTTTCCATCGAAACTGAAGATCCCGAAATTCAGCAGAAGTTTAAATTCATCCTGGACAGGATTACTGACGAAATCTCGGAAAATCCTTCCTGGGACGAGGATCTGGTTCAATCCATCCTCAACACTTCCTTTGCTTCACAAAATGGCGGACAGGGCTTTGATGCCGGCCGTTTTGCAATTTCCATTCCCGGCGGAATTAAAAAAGTCTATCCAAAAACCATTAATCAAGCAAAACTTGTAGAAGCCTTCCGCACAAACGACCTTGTATTTGCAGAAGGTCCTGCCGGAAGCGGTAAAACCTTTCTTGCCGTTGCAGAAAGCGTAAGGCTTTTAATGAGTCACCGCGTAAATAAAATCATCCTGACCCGTCCCGTGGTAGAAGCCGGTGAAAACCTTGGATTTTTGCCGGGAGACCTTCAGGATAAAATCAGTCCCTATCTTAGACCGCTTTATGATGCTATGAACGTCTGTGCAGGAAGTTCCATAGTGCGTAAAATGCAGGATAATGATATAATAGAAATTGCTCCTCTTGCTTATATGAGGGGACGTACTCTTGATAATGCCGCTGTCATCCTTGATGAAGCCCAGAACACCACCAGGGAGCAGATGAAGATGTTTTTAACCCGCATGGGCGAAAACACAAAAATGTTCATTACAGGAGACGAGTCCCAGACAGACTTGAGGAGGGGAGTTCCGTCCGGACTTGCACATGCTTTACAGCTTTTGCAGGGAATTCCGGAAATAAGTATCGTTCATCTCGACGGCTCTGACGTCGTAAGATCGGCACTTGTTAAAAAAATTGTACAGGCGTATGAAAATGGCAAAGAATAATCTAACCGAAGAAAAATCTTTTTTTGCAGAAATGTTTGATTCTGCAGTGAATTATGTAAAAAATTACTGGCC
>DLYJ01000019.1:785-4502 GCA_003447785.1 Treponema sp. | reverse complement strand
TAGACACGGCAATCTCTTGTATTGTAATAAAATAGATTTTCGGGTCAAGCCCGAAAATGACACTTTTTGAACTTATTGTACCGCTCCTTAGCACACATTTTTGTAGATTTTACGCTTAAAATGTCTTATATTTAAAACGAACAGAAATAGTTTTTTATGGAGGTTTGTTTTGATAAGACATTTTTCTTTAATTGCCGTTGCTGCAATTTTTATGCTGGCATCTTGTACTTCTACAGGCTCTTCCACAGGAGTTACACGTATAGATGCTTCTACTCAGACTGATTTGAGCGGATACTGGAACGATACGGACGTACGCATCGTGGCCGAAAGCCTTGTTAACGAATGTGTAAACGCAAAGGCAATTTCTGCATTCACCTACGGTAAAAAACGCGAGCCCGTTGTTATCGTCGGAACTTTCCGTAACCAGAGTGATGAACACATTGATACTTCAATTATTTCCAAAAAATTTGAAATCGCACTTTTGAACAGCGGCAAGGTTGACTTTGTTGCTTCAAGTTCTGAGCGCGGTGAAATCCGCACGGAACGTAACGAACAGCAGACCTATGCAAGCGAAAGCACTGCAAAAAGTCTTGGTAACGAAACCGGCGCTGACTTTATGCTGATTGGAGCCGTAAAAACAATCATCGATTCTGCTAACAATCAGAGCACACGCACTTATTATGTTACTGCTGAACTCATTGATATCGAAACCAACCGCAAACTCTGGGCCGGGGAAGATTCATCAATCAAAAAACTGATTAAAAAATCGAATTACCGTTACTAATTCAATAAAAAGACGATGAAAACCCTGTTCCTGATGGCAAAAACAAAATGTTCTCCTGCACTTGCGCTCTTACTGGCCGCCTTTGTGACCTTTAATGTGAGCGCGGGCGGCCGCAGTGACACAGAAAATCCATCGCGCACAGGTTTCTTCTCAGCAAAATTCATCGAGTCCCTCTATCCTGCCAGCGACTATATTACAGGCACCGGTTCCGGGGCAAACAGACAGAATGCTGAAAGTGCCGCAAAACTTGCCCTCTGCCAGAGCCTTGGCGAGAGCATCAGCGGTAACCAGCAGACCTTTCTTACTTCTTCGTCCACAGGCTCTGAGCAAAGCGAGCTGTCACTTTCCGTAAACGAATCCGTTCTTTTTGAACACATCACGGGAATCGTCATCAAAGACTGTGTTCAGGACAAAAAAGGTTCATACTCGGCACTTGCAGTTTTAAACAGGGCTGAGGCGGGCGATTATTATTCAACAAAGGCGCGAAAAAACGATCTGGAAATTCAGAAACTCGTTTTACAGGCCACCGCAAATTCAACCGATTACAATTCAATTGCACTGATGGAAAAGGCAGTGGCCATTGCCAAAGACAATCAGTACAATCTGGATCTTCTTTCGGTAATCAGTCCGTCGCGCTCAAAGTCACTTTTGATGAGCTACGGCAGTGTCAGTCAGCTGGAATTAAAAAAGAGTGAACTTGCAAAAAAGATTGTATTCTTTGTAAAAGTTGAAAACGACATTGACGGAAGAATTTTTGCCGCCCTTACAGAAAAACTTTCCGGAAAAGGATATTCAATTTCAGGCGATTATAAAACTGCCGCTTACTTTATTAAAGCAAAAGTCAATTTTGAACAGCCGTCCCTTCACAAAGACAATAATTATTTTGTCCGCTACACGCTGGACTGCCCGGTTATCGAACCCTTAAGCGACAAAATCGTTGCCACATTCAATTTTACAGGCAGGGAAGGGGCTCCGGATGCAAAACAGGCTTCTTCCAGGGCGCTTACAAAGCTCTGCGGCCGCATTGCCCAGGAATTTCTGGAATAGTTCAATTTTGTCCTAAAAACACTCCTTTTTCTCGCCGATAAATAGGATATGCGTGCATACTCTATTTTATTAAGTTCTATTATTTTATTTACTTCGTGCGTTGCTAGTGCACAAAGTTCAAAATCCATTTACAAACTTCCGGAAAACGAAAGTGCTACCGTGCAGACTGCAACTGCGGGCGGAGTAATTGCCGGAGCAGACAGCGGACTTTACCGTCTGACTGCCACAAAAACTGCAATTCCATTGTGGACACAAGGCAAGGTGCGTAAAATTATCCGCACTGATGACAGATGGTACTTTTTGACAAGCGCCGGAATTTTGACCACTACAGATTTGCAGACTTTTGAATTAAGAAATACAGGACTTCCGTCTTTAAAGATGAAGGAAGTCAACAACGAAATAATCAGTTTTTCTGACAAAAGCGTTCAGTTAAAGGATCTTGAAATTCACCCGGAAAACCCTCAGATTCTCGTAACCGCTTCAAAGGACGATGTTTACATCACTTATGACGGTGGTCTTAAATGGAATTCGCTGGGTTCCATGAGCGCAAGTACAACTGGAATCAAAGCTGTAAGTGTATGCACAATCGACGGCAGCCTCGTTGTATTTATGTCGCACCCGATTTTTGGATTTTCTTACATTATGCCGCAGACTGCAAAGCCGCGCTGGACTGACTGTAACGGCGGTTTTGAAAACATTAAAAGCCAGACCTATCCTGACGAAATTGCGGACATTGTGCCTGTCGTAACGACCGGTGCTGACGGTGTTAAGAGCGTAACCGTTTATGTGAGCCAGAGCTTTTTGCCGCGCCTGTACACATTCAACTGGCAGACAAAGCGTGGTGAACTTGTATACTCAGGCAAAGAACCCTGCGACACTATAGACGGTCTTTTCTGGAACGGCTCTGAACTTTTGTACAGCCGTCCGGGGGAAATCGCATCATATTCACCGGAGAAGGGGGGCCTCGGAAACATTCCGAGCACATATTATGCATGGAAGCCGAGCTTTGAAAGCCTTGCAGACAATGACACCCTCTATGCCGCATGGATTCCTGAAGATAAGGATTTGACTAAAGGCATTTCGTTGAGCGAACTCTGGCTTTTAAAACCTGAACTTTGCACAAATGCTTATGCGTCAAAGGCGTTGAACCGCAAATCAGTTTACTGCCCGGCAAATCATGTAACCACACAGGCTGGAATCGATAAATACAAAAAAATCATTCTGGACAACAAGCTTGATTCAATTGTAATTGACATGAAAGACGACTACGGACTTTTGAGATACGATGCCAAGGATCCGGTTGTTGTAGAAAAGGGGTATATTTCTAAGTATCATATAGATTTAGCACACTTTGCCAGCGAGATGAAAAAGGATGGAATTTACCTTATCGCCCGCATTGTTGTATTCAAGGATAAAAACTTAAGTCAGTACGCAGGCGGCAAATATGCTGTCTGGGACCGCACTACAAACCGCCCGTGGGTGGGAACAAAGGGCATGGAAGATATCGTAAACGAAGAGACCGGCGAAGTTACAGGAAGCCGCATGACATACTATGACGAAAACTGGGTTGACCCTTATTCCCCGGAGGTGTGGGATTACAACGTGCGCATCGCAAAAGAGCTCATTGCCGGCGGCTTTGATGAAATTCAATTTGACTATATACGATTCCCCACAGACGGACGCAACATGGGCAATGCGGTTTTCCGCTGGAAGGACAAGGGAATGGATAAGGAAAGTGCCCTGCTTTCATACCTTGCATACGCCCGCAAAAACATTGATGCTCCCATTGGAATCGACATTTACGGCGCAAACGGATGGTACCGTTCAGGCACACGAACCGGTCAGGACGTAGAACAGCTTTCCGAGTACGTTGATATCATCTGTCC
>DLYJ01000019.1:0-673 GCA_003447785.1 Treponema sp. | reverse complement strand
GAACGCCCGTACCGCATTTACTACTACGGCACTTACAGGAACACTGTAATCGGACGCAACAAAATCATCATCAGACCGTGGGTTCAGGCATTTTACCTGAACGTACGCTATGACAGGCAGTGGTACAACACCGAATACGTTAAAAAAGAAATTTACGGCGTGCGCGACAGCGTAAACCGCGGCTACATGTACTGGAACAATATAGGCCGTTATGATGATATTTCTCCTGATGTGGGGGACACTGCCTACACGGGACCGGCCCTGGAAGCCCAGAAAGAATTCAGAAAGCCTGCTCTGGGAGACTCAAATCTTTTGTATCCGAAAAACGTAAATACAGCGCCGGTTCCAGCTCCTGACCAGGGAACATCAGAAAAATCTGCTATGGATACAAAAAGCCAGTCGATTTTTCCTTCAATTTCTGATATAAGAAAACTCTGGCAGGCATACGAATATGACAAACGTGAAATATAATCCGGAAGACCCTATTGCGGCAATTGCGACTCCACTTTCTCCGGGGGCCCTTGCCATTGTACGCGCTTCCGGCAAAAACTGTGTTCAACTGGTTTCCAAAGTATTCAGCCGCCCGAAGGCTCTTTTAGAGGCGGAGGGCAACACAATTGTTTACGGTTGGATTGTTGAAAAAGAAAACGCAGATAAAAACGGGGGCGATAAC
>DLYJ01000237.1 GCA_003447785.1 Treponema sp. | reverse complement strand
TCCCTGTCCACATTTATAACTTCAACAGGCTCTTTTTTCTGATTCCCCTCAGCACCTGCGTCATCGCTTGAACCTTCCAGCATGGAAAGAATGTCAGTTCCGTCGGCAATGTCCTTCTGGTTCTGTGAGTTCCAGGAAAGTAGAATTACATCGATTGGAGAAAGGGTTTCTGCCTCATTAACTGTCAAATCCCCTGCCTCGCAGACGGATTCAATTACGCCCAATTTCTGAGGATAAATAAATTCATAAAGACGGCGGCAACCCTTTTCAGTCATAAAAGGCGTCATCAGAAGACCGGCTCCCTCTTTTGCAAGCGGCCTGAACTGTTCCAGCGACGAATCCCTGTAAATGCCCGTAATGGTACCGCAGGTCAGGTCAAAAAAGAATTCTGACAGGGGGCCTGAAGTAAATTCAAAGGAATATGAGAAAACTTGAGCTGTAAAAACAAAAAACAGTGCACATAAAAGCGCAGTAGTTTTTGACTTTTTAGCTGCCAATTTTACCGTCCAAGGAAAGTTTTTGTGTATTCAACAGGATCAAAAAGCCTGATGTCAGGATATTTTTCTCCCGTACAGACAAATGCCACAGGAATTTTTAATTCATTATAAATTGAATAAATCATTCCGCCCTTTGCAGTTGAGTCGTATTTGGTAATTACAACTCCATCAAGGCTGACGGCTTCGTTAAAGACTTCGGCCTGGCGCACTGCGTTCTGACCGGTTGTTCCGTCGATTACGAGGATTTTTTTATAACAGCCCTCATCTGCCTTCTGCTGTGCAATTCTGTCGATTTTCTGGAGTTCTTTTACGAGGTTTTCCTTATTGTGCAGGCGTCCTGCAGTGTCGGCAATTACAAGGCCGCCGCCACTTGCACGGCACGCGTCTGCTGCATCAAAAACAACCGCACTGGGGTCACTTCCATGCTGGTGTGCTACAACGCGGATATCCAGATTACGACCGTGCATCTGGAGCTGTTCTTCTGCGGCCGCACGGAAGGTGTCGGCCGCCGCAAGAATTACATTGTTTCCCTTTTCCCGGTAATAATTTGCAATTTTTGCCGCAGAGGTTGTCTTTCCCACTCCGTTTACACCAAGGAGCATGTAAATATTTGTCTTGCCTTCACAAGGTGTAAAGGTAACAGGTTTTGCCATTTCAAGGAGTTTTTCTTCAAGAAGGTCAACGATTTTTTCCTGGTCGGTTATTTTCTGTTCCTTACAGATTTCTTCAAGTTCATCAGAAATCGAAAAAGCAAGTTTTGCCCCCACATCTCCTTCTACTAGAATATCTGTCATGTCTTCAAATAACTCAGAGTCGATTTTTGAAGAACTGAATAATTCCTTTAATTTATTTGCAAAAAATCCTGCCATTTTATCCTCCCTAGCGGTCTTCCTTATATGATTTATCCGGTTTTGCACTTGCCGGCAATACTTCGTTTGCGGCAAAGAGATATCTTACCATTTCAAAAACAAACCAGCCCCCTGCAACACAGGAAACTCCGATTGAGCCGTACGCGCGTTTCTGCCATTTAAGGGCGTCATCGTAGGTTCCACGGTCTGCGTTGTAGGCATTTGTGGCCGAATTAAAGTTTCCGACACAGAAAAAAGTTACCGGAAGGGAACAGATGAGCGCACTGTAAGCCGTGTACATTCTGCGGCGGCGTTTATCAATGTTTTTTGCCCTATCATAGGGTTTTGCGTTTACAAGAAGATGATTTCCGTCTTTTGCAATGTTTTCGGGAATAAGGATAAAGGCACTTTCGTTATCTTCCGTCCGCGTAAACTTACCGAGAATTGTCTTTCCGTTTACGGAAGCTTCCCCATACATATTTTCGCCGTCAACATGAGCGTTTTCATTACCGTTAAAGTAAAAAATACCGTCCTTGAGTTTTTTGAGCCTTATGTTGAGCTTTCCGCTTACTAAAGGTTTTAAGGTAGTTCTTACGGTAAAAAGATCGTCCCCTGAAAACTGGTATGTAATGGACTGGCTGTCATAGTCTTTTGCACCGATGGTAATGGAGTGAATTCCTGCGTCTATGATTAATTCTAATTCTTTTTTTGAAGGAATCACAACTCCGTCAACGCTGACAACAGCATTACTGGCTGCTTCTTCCGGCTTAATGTCAAAACGGATTTTGACAGGGAGAGAGTTTGCGATTTTTGGCGTTAAATTTCTGACAACTGACTGTGCAATTGCAATCAGGTCAGAAGTATTTCCCACTTCTGTAACCGTTCCGTTGCATTTTGCGCCTGGAAAAACATAAAGATTTACGGTAACCGAAGCATAATCACCAAAAATAAGAATGTCGCCTGTCAGAAGGCCGTTTATTTTGGCGTTTGTAACTTCCTTTTCAAAGGTATAACTTGAAATTCCTTCCGTTTTTGCATTTTCCGAAGGCGAAAACAGAGCCGAACTGTCATTTTTATACAGACTTACGGTTTCTGAAACAGGCCTGTCTTCTTCATCGTGAAAAAATGGAAAAGGAAAGGGAGCAAATCCATGTTTTTCTTCTTTTTCTTCCTCTTTCGGAGGATTTATCTTTTTTTCGTATTTTTTGGTAATTTCGTCCTTTTTCAGGAGGTTTTCGTCGATTTTTGCCTTGATTTGAGCGATTTTTTCTTCACTTTCGATAATTGCCTTTCGTAAAGCCCGGGGATTGTCTTTTGAAAGAACAAGGGCATCCCGGGTTTTGTTTTCTTTTGAAAGCTGCAGAAAAAGTGAAAGACGTTCAGTCTGAAGTTCATAAAGTTGTCTGTCCAGATCTTCCTGTGGAGAAATCAAGCGCAGTGAATTGTCGGCAATCTGTTCAAGAATCAGCTGGGGCAAAACCTGTGTGATTTTTGATTTTGAATCCGTCTTTCCCTGCTGCTTATACGAAAACTCCATACTGGACAAAGTCCAGCCTGAAGCCGTTGTTCCAGCAGAATATGCAAAACCGCATAAAGAGAAAATCAAAATCAAAAGAAAAAATCTGACAGAGTGCTTCATTACATGTCTTCGTCGCTGTCGTCACCGCCTACAGGGAGTCCCTGCCACTGTGCGTGCAGATAGGCGTCGATAAACGGATCAATTTCTCCGTCCATAACCGATTGAATATTACCAACTTCATATTTTGTGCGGTGGTCTTTAACCATCGTATACGGTTGAAACACATAAGTACGGATCTGGTTACCCCAGGAAATATCTTTTTTTTCGGCACCGAATTTAGCGTTTTCCTTTTCTTTTTCTTCCTTGTAGTGCTGGTACAGTTTAGCCTTGAGGATACTCATGGCTGTGGCACGGTTCATCAGCTGGCTTCGCTCAGAATCACACTGAACAACGATACCTGTGGGCAGGTGAGTAAAACGAACGGCGGAATCAGTCTTGTTAACGTGCTGGCCTCCCTTACCGCCTGAACGGTAAGTATCTACACGAAGGTCTTCCGGTCTGATATCAACTTTAATCGTATCATCAAGGACAGGAAATATAAAAACCGAACTGAATGAAGTGTGGCGGCGTGCGTTTGCGTCAAAGGGACTGATACGGATCAAGCGGTGAACACCTGCTTCGCCCTTGAGTTTTCCGTAAACATAGTCGCCTGTAATCTGGATGGTTGTACTTTTAATTCCACCCTCATCTTCCTGAAGGTCAACAGTTTCCATCTTGAATCCGTTGCGTTCTGCCCAGCGGATGTACATGCGGCTCAGCATATAGGCCCAGTCGCAGGCCTCGGTTCCGCCTGCACCCGCATGAATCGTAAGGAAGCAGCCGGATTTATCAACTTCTCCGGAAAGGAGGTTCAAAATACTCTGCTTTTCGTATTTGTCCTGTAATTTTTTAAGCTGTGAACGGATTTCGTCTTCTACGCTCTGATCCTGACCTTCAACACCCAGTTCGTAGAGTGTTTCAAGATCGTCAATTTCGCTGATAAGTTCACGCCATGGCTCTACACGACCCTTTAAATATTTAAGGTCGTTCATAACTTTCTGTGCGTTGTCCGTGTCATTCCAGAAATCAGGGCTTGCAGTTAAGGCTTCCGTCTCCTTGATTTTTTTGTCTATTGCGTCGTGGTCAAAGACGCCCCCATACATTCATGATGTCTTCTTTTAATTTTGAAATCGGTTCTTTTAAATCTTCAAGCATTATTTATATTCTCCAATAAAAATTTACTGTTTTAATCCTGGTTTTGAATTTGAATTCGAAGGTGTTCCCTGACCAAAAACAGCCTTTTTCCATTTTTTCTGCCTTAATTCGGTAATTGCAAAATTGCCGTTAACCGGAAACTGATAAATACGGATTGTATCGTAATAATCGGTTGCAAGGTCCAGCTCCCGTTTTAATACGGCGAGTTGTGTCTGTGAGATCTGCATACTTTCCCAGCATGCCCTTTGAACTTTTTTAAAACCAAATCTGGTAAGGACAGAAGCGATGGCTTTTGAGCTGTCCAGACCACCTGGATCCAGCATTACAGAAACGAACATATAAATAAGAATAAAGTAAAGGCATTGTCTTGTCAAATAGCCTAATTTGAGGCATTATATATATATGCGCATTTTAAAAAAATCAGTCGCTTTTATCATTATTTCTCAGATTTTTATCCTTTTTTCATACTCACAGAACTCTTCACGACCTATTGTTGACATGATAAGCGCCAAACCCGTTTCCACAAACAAAATCCGCATTACGTGGAAACTCCCGGAAAACTTTAACGCAGAAGCAATCCTGGTTTTTAAGGACACCAAACCTTTTTTGATGAATTCAAAAATTGAAGGCGCAGTACCTGTTGTCCAGCTTTCACCAAAGGCTTCGGCTTACACTGATACCGTAATCAATTACAAGGATTATTATTACGCAGTAATTGCGCGCCAGGCAGACGGAAGCCTTTACAACATCGTCTTGCCGTCAATCAATGCGACAGTAAAGGGCTGCAGGGTTCAGAGGCCTGAGAAAAAGGCAGAACCGTCTGAAGAAGAAATCGAAGCCAAAAAGCCAAAAGTATACGCTGAAGGCACCCTCCGGGAGCTTCCCCTACCTTATCTAGATGTAATCAGCGATCTGGACAGAGAACCAACTCCCCTTAAAAAAGAAGTTGTAGAAGCTGGAAAAGAACTTGCCAAAGGCTTTGAAAACCCGCCAAAAGAAAAACTGACTCCCTATTATTTTGAAGAAGACATAATCTCGCCTGCAGGCGGTGACGAATACTTTCTGTTTGAAATTCTCAAAACTTACTTTGTTAAGCGCGACTACAAGGGTTCGGTTACAGCCCTTAAAAACTTTTTGAGCGTAAACCGCAGCGAAGAAACAACAAACCGTGCCGTATTCTATCTGGGACAGTCACAGTACTTCCGCGGAAATTACCGCAGCGCACTTACAATGTTCCTCTACGTTGAAGATATTTATCCTGTTCTTTCAAAAAAATGGATTAACAGCACACTGGATTTTTACCAGCTGCCTTCAAATTATTGAACTTTATTGAATTTTATTGAACTTTACGGATCAGTTCCAGGAAGGCCGGTGTTCTGATAAGGCCCAGATCTTCTGCCGTAAGTTTTTCGCGAATCAGCTTGCCTTCTTCTGTTGCCTGTGGATTTGTATCCATTGGTGTTTCTTCACCTTCTGCCTTTGGAACAGACTTTATGAGAACTTCATCGCCGATGTTTACGCGGTCATAAAAACTTCTCTGGGTTAAAGTTCCCACGGCAATTTCTTCGCCGGTTTCGTCAATTAAAATCTGTCCGAGATAAGAGTTCTGGTCAAATGTCACGCCCACCCCCTTGTCTACAGTGCGGACATTTTTTGCCTTAACAACATCAAGAACAGCCTTATTTACTACACCTTCCGTTTTTCCGATGTCCACCAGAATTTCATTGCCGCTTCGGGCAATAATCTTTCCTCTGACAGGAAGTACACTCAAAACATTTCTTCGGAATGAACGCAGAACAGAAACAAACCTGTCGTTTCCCGTCCTGAACAGAGTGAATCTGGAAGTTTCAGTTCCGTTGCGGCCGTTGTAAATTACAGCGCTCAAAAATACTTCCCTTTCAGACTCTTCAAAGTCCATTATTACAAAATAATCCTGTGCGTTTTTACGGGCAAGGGCAAAGGCCTCGCCGTAGCCTGCAACCGGATTCTGCTGCACGTACACTGAAGTTGTAGCAACTCCGCTAAAGCTTTCTTTTGCCATTACAGCCGCTATTTCCTCAGCATCACAGTGAATCAGGGAAACAGGCGCCTTTGTGTAATAAAGACCGATATTCCATCTTGTCTTGTCAAAATAGAATGGTTCAACATTCCAGCGGCGTGCAAGGGAGTTTTTTAATAATGATGTATAGGCTTCGTAAGTATCGTTCAGACGGGTGTATTCAAGTTTTTTTGTATCTGAAAGACCTTCTGCCTTAGGATCTATTTTATCTTTAACAAAACTCAGCTGGTTTACATAAAGTTCATTAAGCCCTGTTTTTTGAATCGCATCCGCAAATTCAAGGCGGGCTGAAAAATTATTCGGGTCAATGCGGAGGGCGCGCTGATATTCATAACGGGCTTCTTCGCCCTGGAAAAGTTTGCCGTATTCACGGGCCTTGAGGATGTGGAACTGAGCCCATTCGGCACGGCGCGAGTCTTCAAGTTCGAGCTGTTTCTGGATAAGCTGTTCAAGAGAACTTCTCAAAATCTCGTCTGTGGGGTCGATGGAAACTGCAACTGACCATGTACTGAAGGCACCGTCGTAATCTGAAAGTTTATTCTGGCTCAAACCCTTAAGATACCACGCACTGAGAGAGTTTCTGTCCATGCTGATCAGATAGTCACAGATATCAATTGCTTCCTGATAGCGTTTCTGGGCGTACAGGATTGAACAAAGCAGGATGTAGGCATCATGGTAGTTTCCGTTGATTTGAACGGCTGAACGGGCACGGCGCTCTGCTTCTGCATAGTTTTTGTTGTGGGCTGCAAGATATGCTGCCATATAATGAACCTG
>DLYJ01000267.1 GCA_003447785.1 Treponema sp. | reverse complement strand
GCGCTTTCCATGAAGACCGGCCGTGTTATTGCAAGTACGGATCCCCTTTATCCTGAAATGTCACAGATTCTTTCCATCAGTAACCAGTACTATGACCAGGGCGCCAAACTCATGGCTGACGGCAAGCGGGAAGAAGCAAAGGCGATTCTTGAGCAGGCCCGTGCAAAACTCCGCACCCTGCAGCTTATTTACCCGCTGAACCAGGATGCAAGCCTTTTGATCCTTAAAATTGACCGCCTCGTAGACCCTGACGCCTTTAACGCTATGTTTGAGCAGAAAATCCAGGCGGCCCGTGTTGAATACAAAAATCCTGCAAAACAGAATCAGGCCTACGCAGACCTTCTTGACCTGCAGCAGATTAACCCTAATTACAAGGGACTTGCTTCTTTAATTCTGAATATTGAATATGAACTTGGCATCAAGCAGAAACCGGTTGATAACAGTTCAAAAACCCGTTCCCAGAACCTGACAGAACAGGCAAGAAAACTTTATAATAGTGCAAACGGAAATGAAAATTCATTGAAGAGGGCAGTTGCCCTGCTTGACCAGGCAATTTCCCTCAACCCGAATAACTCTGCCGCAACCACATTAAAGGATAGAATCCAGACTTCTATCGGTGGTAAGGCAACGGAAATTCTTTCTGCACAGGATGAGCAGTCATACCAGCTTGCCGTACAGGAAATGAACCGTGGTAATATTATTAATGCAAACAACCTCGTAGAAGACTTGATTGCTAAAAACGGTCAGAATAAAAAATTGCGCCAGTTAAGACAGCGCATCAGGGCTTTGATGTAGTATGAATTATTTGAATACGGCTGAAAAAAATAACTTCTCTTTTCCTGCAAAATTTTTTGGCATCATTGTGCGCCATGTGAGCCGTGCCCTTGCCGGACTTTTTCTCCTTGGAATTTTTCTTTCAGTTCCGTCAAAACTTTTTGCACAGAACTCCTTTTACTGGGACAGCCCGAAAGCCCTGATTCATGAGAATGCGCAGTTTCCTCAGGTGCTTTCGTCAGCAGGTACAACCTTTCTTTTTTATGAGCAGGTTAATTCAAATTCAACAGTAAGCATAAACCTTGCAAAAAAACAGAACAATGTTCTTGAATGGCAGAATCCTGTAAGCATTGCAGGTCCTTTCAACTACTCAGGGGACGTTCCTGATATGTATTCGGCGGCCATTGCACCAAACGGTACAATCGCAGTTGCTGTCCTGGTCTCTGACCGCGCTGTTGCAGTTTACGTTTCCCACGACGGCGGCGTTACCTTTAACCGCAAGGAACTTCCCCGCCAGATACAGCAGGTTGTCGGACCGCGCCTTTTTGCTTCAAGAAACGGTTCGTTCATTCTGTTTACGGCCCTGGGCGCCAACGAAACCTTCTCGCTTTTAAGTTCAACTTCGTCTAACGGAGACAGCTGGTCTACGCTCACACCGTTTGCTCCCAGCGTTTCCGTAATGAACCCGTTTGCGCCTGCGCTTCTGAAAGTTGCCGACGGAGACCTTGTTGTATTCCAGGGGCAGTACCAGTACATGAAGAACGGGGATTCAAGACGAAGCTACCAGCTGTACGCAACAAAAAGTACGGACGGTCTTAAATCCTGGTCGCCTGTAAAAATTGTAACAAATGAACGTTCAATAATTTCTTCTTCCCCGGGAACTTTTGAAAACTACAATAACCAGCGCGCAGTCCTGTATTCAAGCGGAATTAAAAACTATCTCGCCTGGGAACGAACTTATTATACCAGCGAGCAGTCCCACATCTGGGTCACAGAACTTTCTGACAACGGAAACATCTCCGGTGGACTGATTGAACTGACAACTTCCGGAGACGCACACCGTCCGATTCTCTTTGATTATAATAACACTGTAAACGCAGTATGGTTTGATAACCGGCGCGGTTCAAATTCTGTTTACATGGCTTCAAATAACGGCTTTATCTGGGATGAGTCTATGCTTGTTTCCATGCCGTCTTCATCCACATTCGTTTATCCTGTTCTGACAAACGCACTTGTAACGACAGCCGACGGAACCCAGAAGCCGGCAGTTCAGCTTTCATTCGTATGGCAGCAGGAACTTTCAAAAAAGAAGGAAGCCCAGTTATTCGTTTTGTATCCTGATACCACAGTTGTTCCGCCGAAGGTCCTTGCCTCAAATTTTATCCAAGGTAAGCGTTCTACGGCACAGAAAGTCAAGGCTAGGGTAGTGCTCCCGGAAGACTCAAGCGGAATTGCAGGTTTTTCCTGGATCTGGACGACTGATCCGTCAGAAGAGCCTCCCGAATACCTGATGAACCTCCCGTCAGAACTTAATTTGACTGCCAGCGCAGACACTGACGGCGAGCATTATTTTAAAGTGAGGGCAACTGACTACGCGGGCAACTGGTCAAAGTCTGCGGCAATCGTTTATTACCGCGACTTGACTCCGCCGCTCGAACCGTCAATTATTCTTCCACCACTGGATCGAAACGGCTTTGTTGAATCCAACTCTTTCTCCGTAAACTGGAAGCATGCAGAAAGCGATGACGATGTTGCAGGTTACAGCTGGGCAATAAACCGCGTAAGCGACATCGATAAATCAATTACAACTTCAAAACGCCACCCGAATCAGAAAGAAGATTCCTATATTTTGTCTCAGGTTAAATCCATTAATTCGAGAAAAGACAGAATTCTTGATTCGTACAAAAAACCGCCTGCATTCAATCAGGGCAGTAAAACAGGCGTTGAGTATTCAAACCTCAGAAACGGTATTTACACTTTCTCAGTCTGTGCAATCGATACGGTGGGAAATATAAGTAAACCCCAGATAAGTTATTTTATTGTAAATAAATACGAACCTTTTACCTATATCAGCGGCCTCAAAACCCAAAAAGACGACTTTGGCGACCTTGAAATTTCGGTTTACGGCCAGGACTTTAATTACGACGGCATTGTAAAAGAAATTTACATCGACCGTGACGGAAAGGCGCCATACGACAAAACCCTTACTCTGCGCCGGGGAGATTACCGCATAGTTTCAAATTACCTCATCACGGGAATCACACTTTCTGAACTTGAACTGGGAAACTACGGAATCTTCCTCAATCATACTGACCGGGGAATCTACCCGCCTTCAGGCAATATCCGTACAAACCGCTTTGTCGTAGATGAAACGGGAACTGTAAAAATTGAACACCAGTACGAAATCAAGCCTGAGTGGACAATAATTCAAAAAGATAAAAAGGTAACTTTACAGACAATAGATATTCTGATGTATGTTCTAATGGCACTTGCGGCCCTCGGTGCTTTTGCATCGTTCCGCGGACTTGCCTTAACAGCAGGACAGACAATTATTATCAGAAAGGAAGTGCAGGCACTTTTAACAGGAGACGATATGCCACTTGCAAAGAAACAAAAAGCTGAATTCGTAAGGCAGAAAGGTGTGAGTCTGAAGATCCGCCTGGTCGGCTTTACCGCAATACTCGTTCTTATGATTGTATTGATGGTATCAATTCCGCTGGGACTCAACATGCTTAAAACCCAGGAACGGACCCTCGCATCCGGCCTTGAAAACCGCGTCAACGTTCTTATGGAAAGTATGTCCACAGGCGTACGCTCTTACCTTCCTTCAGGTTTGGATAACATTGTGGAATTGAATTACCTGCCGCAGCAGACAAACTCCCTCAAGGAAGCTTCTTACGCCACAATTCTCGGTATGAGTGCGGACAAAAACAATACAAACCTCAACTATGTATGGGCTTCAAATGATGAAGACATTCTGGATAAAATCGACACTCCTCAGTGGTCCTACGGCCGTTCCCGTCTGACAGAAGACAAGCGGGCAGAGCAGATTACCCTCAGATGCCATGAACTTGAATCCCAGGCCCAGCAGCTGGTGGGCTATCTTAACGAACAGATTCGTTCCCTCAACGCAGAGGGTGGACGTCTTGCCCGTGCAACCGACAGTGCTTCAGTTGCCCGCCGCAACGAAATAAATGACCAAGTGCGCAAACTGAATGCGGAAGTTACTTCACTTCTCGGACAGCTTTCTGAATCCAACAGCGGTGCAGAGCCGTTCTTTGACAATGACCACCTGGACAAAAAGAATACGGAGTACCTCTTCTTTAAGCCGGTTATTTACAGACAGGGCGGAGACAACAACCTTGTTCACGCGGTTGTAATCATGCAGATTTCTACCGTGGATCTGATTAAGGAAGTTGATTCAGCGCGAAATACAATTCTTGTTACTTCCGTGCTGATTGCCCTCCTTGCCATCGCCCTGGGAATTGCAGGTTCATACATTCTTGCTTCATTCATCGTAAAACCGATTAAAGCCCTTGTAGAACACGTAAATAAAATTGCGGAAGTAAAAGATAAAAAGTTACTCAAGGATTACAGCATTTCGGTTAAAACCCATGACGAAATCGGAATCCTCGGCGACGCAGTAAACGACATGACCGCAGGCCTTGTAAAGGCGGCCGAAGAAGAAGAAAAGGCAATGGAACAGGAAAAGATGGCTCTTGACGGTAAAGCCGTTCAACAGACATTCCTTCCGTTGATGACAAGCGACAAGGGCGCCAAGATGACAACCGCACGCCTGACCGAAAAGAATATTCAGATTTCAGGTTATTACGAAGGTGCTGACGCTGTATCAGGCGACTACTTTGACTACAAAAAGCTCGATGAGCGCTATTATGCGATTATCAAGTGCGACGTTTCAGGACACGGAGTTCCGGCGGCGCTCATGATGACAGTAGTTGCAACACTTTTCCGCAAGTATTTTGAAGACTGGACAATGCAGACAAAGGGAACAAAGCTTGATTCACTTGTAGTTCAAATCAACGACTTTATTGAATCCCTGGGCGTAAAAGGCAAGTTTGCAACCCTTTTAATCTGTCTCTTTGATACAAAAACAGGCGACGCATGGCTTTGTAACGCAGGTGACAACCTGATTCACGTATTTGACAGCGCATCCCGCGTAGAAAATACAATTACACTTCACGAAGCACCGGCAGCGGGACCTCTTCCTTCATTCATGGTAGAGATGAAGGGCGGGTTTAAGGTTGAAAAAATCAAACTCAAGCCGAATGACGTCCTCTTCCTCTACACTGACGGTATTGAAGAAGCAACCCGTTTCTTCAGGGATTCAAATTACGAAATTACCAAGTGCGCTGAAGACGGGCTTGCAGAAGGTGAAATTCACGAAAA
>DLYJ01000142.1 GCA_003447785.1 Treponema sp. | reverse complement strand
CGGAAGTTTTATCATCATCATTTCATATGCATTTTTCATTGCCTGCATGCTTGCCTGAAGGATGTTGATTTTATCGATTGTTTCGTGGTCAATAATGCCGATTCCCCAGCAGGTCTTTTCTTTAATTATTTTTTCTGCTGCGACCCGTTTTTTTTCCGAAAGTTTTTTTGAATCGTTCAAGATTTCTACAGGAAAGTTTTCCGGCAAAATTACACAGCCTGCAACGACAGGGCCCGCAAGAGGTCCGCGCCCTGCTTCATCAAGTCCACAGATTAAGTTCATTAAAAGCCCGTACTTGAATTATTTTTATCTTCGAGAATCAAGGTGTCTCTGTCAGACCAGACCGGTACAACTCCCCTGACCTTCTTTTCAAAGGTTCCGGTCATTTCATTGTCAGTCATGCGAGAGTTTGTTCCAGACAGTTCTGCAATCCGGCCAAGATGAGCCGTTACTCTGAGGCTCGATGAACGGCACTCGAACAAACCGCCGTTTACGCTAAAGTTTACTGCTGTCTGAGCCACACATGAAACGCGTCCGTTTTTACAGAATACTTTTGAATCCTGGCCGCTTACCGCACAAATGTATGAATCAGCCTGTCCCGTGAGCCCGGTGGAATCAAGTTCAATTACCGAATTAAGTGCCGAGAAGGCAGTTCCAGATTCATCAAAGAGGGAAAGAATTTCACAGTCATAAAAACTTGCAGTTGCGTTTTCCAGGGTAACCATCTTTGTATTTGAATTAAAAGCCTGGCTTCTTTCTTTCTGAATTATCAGATTGTGTGCTTCAAGGCTTGCCCCGCGCAGCAGAATGCTTCCCTGAGGCGGAATTATAATTGTGCTTTCAGCGACTGCCGTAAAAGCACAGTTTGAATTAATCAGAATCTCCTTTGAAGGAAGTGTAAATTCACCCTTTACAAAGAAGTGGGCAAAGCGTCCCTGGTTGATAATGCCGACAGCCTGCTCAAATGAATTGAAAGGATTTTTGCGGCTTCCGTCAGGTGACATGGAAGTTGCACTTGAGTCCAGGTAATAATTGAATTCATCAATGATTACGCGGTACTCGCTCATGAGGCTTGTGTTGCCTGCCTTGTCTTTTGCAAAGGCCTTTACCTTGTAAAAAACAGGAGCTTCACTGTTGCTCAAAAGTGTTATTGTATCATTGTACGGAACAAAACTTCCGGTCTGAATCTTATCCAGTTCCGCCGAGCGTACTTCAAAGTCAGAATCATTTACTTTAAGCGGAGCACTGATTGAATAGGAAATCTGAGTGTCGCGCTCGCTGCTGATTTTAAGTTCAACCTTGCCCCGAGAGTAAAAGCCCTTGTTGGACGGATTAAACTTTGGAGGAAGCGGCGGCTGCCTGTCAACTTCGTAGTAGGCGCGCTTTAAGCCCTGGCTTACACCGTCACAGAAAAGTTCAAATACGGCTTCTCCGCAGATATTGTCACCTTCAAAGGTGTCAAAGACTGCGCTTGAAATAAGTCCCTTGTTTGTTGAATTTGTACCGGCTGCGTTTGAAGATACGACGCTCATTCTGTAGCGTACGTCTCCGTCAATTCTGAATGTTGCGGCACCGCGGCTGTTTTTTGAAGAAACAAGTTTAGGTTCAACCGGAAGAACAAAGTTGTGCACCGGATTTCCCTTTTCGTAGGCAACCGACTGCCATGAAATCTTGTGTTTTAAGGAACGGTCCAGAGTTACAGGCACTTTAGATGCCGACCATTCTCCGCCGTCAATTGAATAGATTAATTTTTCGCCTTCAAAGATAAAAGTGTTCCAGTCCTGGATTTTAAAAGGAACTGACTGCTTTGACAAAACTCCAACTTCACCGCCAGGAACAAAGATTACAAAGCGCCACAAGTTGTTTCCTTCAGCTACGCTACAGCTTACAAAACGTGACAAAACGTTTGCGCTGTCCATTGTAAGGGTTTTGCCCGGCATCTGAGGTTTTTCTCCGTCACCCAGGGAGTAGGAAAACGAAGCGGGAATCTTTAAGGGATTGTCTTCTGTGTATGTGAAAATTCCTTTGTTTGCTACATTTTTGATAAAATAACTTTCTTCGGAGTCTTCGTTATAAGGGTTGTTTTCCTGAACATTAAAAATAACTTCCGCTTCTTCCGAATGGTTTTCACCAAAAACAACTGCAACTCTGACAGTTACGCGTCCGATTGTATCAATTAAAACCGGGCCGTCGTATGCAAAACCCGAAGTTAAAGGATCGCTTCCCGTAAATGAATAAAAACACTCTGCCCCGTCGCTTGTATCAAGTACAAGAGTCTGTTTGTTGGAAAAGTTTCCTGCAACCGGAGAAATGATTCTCTGGGCAGAAACTGCAGAGGTTAAAAAGGAAGCTAAAACAGCAATCAGTAACTTTTTTATCATAAAAATCTCTCTGTCAATGCATTACTTAAAGAACGGTCCAAGAATGCCGCGGAGTTCTTCGTCCTGTTTGTAATAGTATTCTTCCAGTTCTTCTTTTTTCAAACCCACAAGTTCGTGGCTCATGTAATGAATCCATCGGTCTTCTTCCGGTTTTGTAATGTCAAATTTACGGCACCAGTAGTCGGGTTTGATTGGAAGAGTTTTTTTAAAGGTAAAGTTCTTAAAGTCATGAACTACAACCTTGATGTCAGAGCGTGGAATTCCCTTCTGAAGAAGAACTTCAACCAGGTAGTTCAAGGTGCGGCCTGAGTCATAAATATCGTCTACCAGGAGGATTTTGTCTCCCGGACGCAGATACTCAGGGCTGTATGTCCATCCGTCAATCCTGATGGCATCATGCTGCTGAACGTCAGTATAGGAGCGGGCAACAACTGCCGCATACAGAACAGGCTTTTTGTCCTTGAGTGCAAGTTTAAAATACTCGCTGATAACATTTGACATGTAGGCTCCGCCGCGAAGGGAAGAATAAATGATGTCAGGAACAAATCCTTCCTGCAAAATTTTGTGTCCAAGTTTAATTGCGTCGTTACGAACCTGATCGTATGGTAAGAATTCTTTAATCATATTGTTGTCCTTATTTTTATTATTTTACCGCACAATGCGCATTTTTACAACAAAAGAGGACTAAAGGTTTTGTAAAACAGCCCTTTCAAGGGCGTCAGGAGTGTTGAATTCACCGATATCTGAATTCACCTTTTGTGTCAGCGGGGAGCCTGAAAGAACTTTAACCCTGTCGCAGAGAAGGGAAATTTCCCTGATATTGTGGCTTACAAAAATGACGGTTTTAGGGTCATCTTTGAGAAGTTTTTTTAATAATTGAATCAGATTTATTTTTGACGGTAAATCAAGGGAATTAAAGGGCTCGTCCATGAGCAGAATGTTACAGCCGTAAGCAAAGGCCCGGGCAAGGCAGGCCCTCTGCTTTTGTCCGCCGCTCAAGCTTTTGACCGGGCTGTGTGCTTTTTCTGTTAGGCCGCACTTATTTATAAAGGTCCGTGCACGTTTTTCCGCGCTTTTTTCGTCAAACCGGTTTACCAGCGGAATCATTACGTTCTGAAGCACAGTCAGGTTTTCAAGAAGCCTTCCGTCCTGAAAGATATATGCAATCTCAGGCATTCTGTCAAATTCCACAGTGCCGCTGATTTTGTCGTCCGCTTTCAAAATTGAACTTATATAGTCCAGGAGAGATGTTTTACCGGTTCCGCTGGAAGCAATTAGGGCCGTAACAGAAGCACTTTCAAAGCGTGTTTCAAAGCCGCGGTACAAAACCTTTCCGCCTCGTTCCATAAAAAGATTTTTAACAGTTATTGACGGGCACTGAGGCTCACCGGCTTGTCCATGTTGAATTAAATTACCGGTGCGTCCGTGAATTTGCGCTGATGAAAAATGAATGTGACTTAACAGGAATGAAAGGATTCTTTCAAAGATAAAGCTCAAAACAACAATGCAGGCGGTTAAAGCCATGACCCTCTGAGTTTCAAGGTGAATGCGCGCACTCTGAAGTAGCGTTCCAAGGCCCTCCCGGGGAAACACGAGAACTTCACCCGCTGCAACAACCTTCCAGCACATTCCGAAGGAAGAAATCAGGCTTCCGGTAAAAAACGGCCGTAGGCTTTCAAAATAGATGTATAAAAGTTTCTGTTTTTTAGAAAATCCATAGACCTGAGCCATGTCCAGGAGTTTTTGGCTTGTATTTAAAATGCCCTGACTCACAGAGCTTATGATTACGGGAACTGCCATCAGAAAAGCCGCAAACACCGGAATCGTAGTTGTGCGGAACCAGAAGACCGCAATTAAAATCAGGGAAACAACCGGCGTCGAGCGGATAAATGAAATCGGAAAACTCAGCAGCTGTTGAATCGCAGGTGACAGTCCGCACAAAATACCCAGGACAAGGCCGACCGCTGCGGACAGGAAAAATGCTGCAAGAACACGGCAAAAGCTTGCAACCAGGGCAAGATAAAAAGTTTTATCCGTAAAAAGAGTGGCAAAACTTTCTGCCACGGCAAAAAAGTCCGGCAGGATAAGTTCACTGTTTACGAGGTAACTTAATGCCTGCCAGATAAAAAGAATTATGAGCAGAGAAAGAATAAAAAATACTGCGGGTTTAATTCGTTTTAAATTCAATTAACGCGAGTAATAAAATTCATCAGATGGTAATTTACCGCCAATTGCCTGAGGTGCAAAAGAAAGGTAAATATTCAAAAAGTCTTCGATAGACTGTCGCTCCCCTGCAATGTCTTTGCATACAAATGCACAGTTTGGAATTGCTTTGGCGGCAACAGGAGCCATAAGACCCAATGTATTTTTCTGAACGAGAACGCCGGCCTTGTTCGGGTTTGCGTTAGTCCATTCAACAGCCTGAGCGTAAGCATCGACGTAAGCGTTTACAACATCCTTGTTTTCTGAAGCAAATTTTGCGTTTGCAACAAGAAGTGAAAGGGGATAATTTTTTCCGTTATTGAATCTGCCGTATTCGTCTGAAAGGTTGAGGGCACGTTTTACAGATGCAGTCTTTGAAGTTGCAACAGTTGCAAAAGGCTCAGGAACCACAGCGTACTGGAATTTTCCCGAAATAACGGCCGCTGCAAGTTCCGCATTAGGAGTTGAATAGTCAAGTTTTACACAGTCAGCATCATCGCCGGCCTTCAGACCGTTTTTATCAAGAATGTACCGGAACATATAGTCAGGAGTTGCACCCTGGCCTGCCACAGCAACAGATTTTCCTTTAAGGTCAGCAAGGGATTTGTAGTTTGAATCAGTTGTAATCAGGTAAACATTTCCGTAACCGATGACAGCAACAGCAGTAATAGCCTTACTTGAATTGAATGCCTTTGCGGCAACGTTAACAGGCAGTACACCCAGCTGAACTTCGCCTTTGAGAAGTTTAGGAAGTTCCAGGTTTGCACCGTTCAGAACTTCAATTTCAAGCTCAGCGCCGCCAAGGTCAGGCTTGTTTTCAAAGAAGTATGCGCTAGGAATACCAGTTGGTCCGTTAAGAACAGCAGAATGAACAACCAGGGCTTCTTTTACAGTCTGTTCAGCAGGAGCAGTTTCCGAAACTTCTGCAGCTTCCTGTACAGGAACTTCAGCAGCCTTGTCTTTTTTACCGCCTGCAAAAGCAAGAGGCAAAACCATCAAAACAAAAAATAAAGAAATAATTGATTTTTTCATAGTAAGTTCAGAATAAACCTTTTTGGAAGTATAGGCAAATAAAAAAAGTGTGCTGTTTTTTTAAGTTTGGGGCTCCCCCGCATGCGCGGGTCGGGTGCTTGCTGCAACTCCTCGCTTCGCTGTGGTGTTTCCGCAACGCCCCCTGAGCCGGGACCGGGGGGAAGTACAAGATTTTTTTAATTTTTTTTCATGATAGTTTGGCATTTTTTGAATTTCACTAGCTATATATTTGTTAGAGAGTTTTGATAATTATTTAAGGAGAAAAAGAATGAACCAAAAATCAACATTAAGACCTTCGCCTACGGCTATTTTAAATCCACGCTGTGATGTTACCTTTAAGGGAATTTTTACCCAGGGTACCAAAGAATCCAACCTGGCGCTGAAAGACTTTATCGGAGCGATGATTCAAAAAAAGGTTAAGGACCTTACACTTCAGCCCAATGAGCCGCCTGCAGATACATCTTCGGATATGCAGATGACTTTTGATGTAAGCGTTGAATTTAACGATGGCGAAAAGGCAGACATTGAAATTCAAAACAGGAGTGAAGACTACGACTTCGGCGAGCGGGCAGAAATACAGTCAGCACGATTATTAAATACATCTGCAAAAAAAGGCAACTCATGGAATGTAGAAAAAGTGTATCAGATTTCAGTGTTGAATTTTGAGTATAATAGAGATGACAACAAAACAGTCTCGTGGTACACTATGCGTGATGAGGACG
>DLYJ01000060.1 GCA_003447785.1 Treponema sp. | reverse complement strand
ATTGCAGAAGAAACAGGCTCAGAGCTTTTTGAACTTGAAACTCAAAAGCCTTATCCAACCGACAGCTACAGCCGCCTGACTCAGATTGCAAAAGACGAGCAGAACAAAAAAGCCCGCCCTGCCCTCAAAGCTGATATAGACATCACCGCCTATGACACAATCTACATCGGCTATCCAAACTGGTGGGGAGACATGCCAATGCCCCTTTACACATTCTTAGAAGCCCACGACTGGAGTAGAAAAAACGTAATACCGTTCTGCACCCACGAAGGAAGTGGACTGGCAGGAACAGAAAGCCGAATCCGTTCAACCTGCAAAGGTGCAACCGTAGAAAGAGGCCTTGCCGTTCAGGGAAAGGTAGCCCAGACAAACAGAAGCGCTGCTAAAAAGGCGGTTCAGGACTGGCTTTCTAAATTGGGAAAGTAGGAATGATTACAAAAAAAAGCCACCGCAAAAACAGGTGGCTTTATAAAAAATTTGGATGGGCGGCGTATCCATCATATCAGGTTCCCTTTCGGGAGCGCAGGGTGCCTTTCCTGCTCGTCAAATTTCATTATATTATTGCAGAGAAAGAGAAGTGTTGCAACAAAAATCATTTTATCTGATGACACAACTGGAATCTATCAGATTTATTAAGCATATTCTACAGTTTAATTCTTCAAGAACTCTTCCCTAGCATAAAAAGTGTAAATTATTCCTCACATCTTTCCGCCGCAGGAAATCTTTTTTCGACCATTTCCTGAACTTTGGGTGATAATTCTTCGTCGAAAAACTTGCGGACATCTTCGCGGCTCTGGCTGGCGTTGCGGAGGAAGAGGTCTGCAGGGTGGATTTCGAGGGCGTCGGCGATTTTTAAAATCATTTCAAATGATGGAGCTGATTTTCCGGATTCAATTACTCCGATGTTTCCTTTTGTTCTATCACAAAGACCTGCAAGAACAGACTGTGTATAGCCTCGTAATTCGCGGTAATAAATCAAATTTGCAATAAAATCAGACTCATATTTGTTCATAGGATTAATTTAGTTGAGAAAACTTTAATACTGATTACCAAAACTAATCTTTTTTATGTTATACTTACGGAACGTAATCTTTTAATAAAAAAGGTTATTAAAAATAATCGATTTTGGAGTCTTTCATGCTTCTCAGCCCAGAAAAAGTATCTTTTGAACAAATCATTGAAAAATATCGTGAGAATTCTACCTCCGAAAGGAATAAAGGCGACAAGTTTGAACGGCTTATGCAGGCCTATCTTCTTACAAAGCCAACTTATAAGAATCTTTTATCTGATGTCTGGCTTTGGTCTGATTTTCCGTATAAGAATCAGTTTGGGACGGGTGGAAAAGATACCGGTATAGACCTTGTATGCCGTACTCATGAAGGCGAATATTGGGCAGTTCAGTGTAAGTGCTACCAGGCAGATAAAAAGATTGATAAGGCTATGGTAGACTCCTTTGTTTCAACTTCTTCTTTTGAGTTTGAAACAAAAGATGGAAAAAAGAATTTCAGTTTTAGAATCTGGATTGATACAACTTATGACGGTTTTAATGCTGAAGCACAGAATGTTGCTGAAAGATTAAAAATCAGCCGTATAGGTTTAATTGATCTTAAAAATGACGATGTAGATTGGGAAGCTCTGGATGCAGGTAAAAAGGGAGATGAAGCTGGTGTTAAGAAATATGATTTAAGACCACACCAGAAAGATGCATTTAATGCGACTATAAAATATTTTACAGACCACGAGCGCGGAAAACTTATAATGGCTTGTGGAACTGGTAAGACTTTTACTTCTTTGAGAATTGCAGAGGCTCTGGCAACCGACAGTCATTTGGTACTGTTCCTTGTTCCATCAATCGCACTCTTGAGCCAGACCTTAAAAGAGTGGTCGGCTCAATGCAAGGACAACATTTATCCTATTTGTATTTGTTCCGATAGCCATGCAACCGATAAAGCCGAGGACTCAATTTCAGACCTCGTTCTTCCTGCGACAACCGATGCAAATAAAGTTTATAAGCAGTTCGTTGATTTCAGAGCAAAACAAGCTTCCGAAGGTGGCATGATTGTTGTCTTCTCAACATACCAGTCAATCGACGTAATCGGTGACGTTCAGAAACAGATAAACAGTCTGGATAAAGACTCGTTCATTTTTGATTTGATTGTCTGCGACGAAGCTCACCGTACAACTGGTGTAAAGCAGAAGGACAAGCTCCAGTCATCATTCACAAAGGTTCATTCAAACGACAATGTAAAAGCAAAGAAGCGTCTTTACATGACCGCGACTCCAAGACTTTACTCTTCTGAAGTACAGTCAAAGGCAAAGGAAAAGGAAGTCGAAGTCTGGTCTATGGACGACCCTGAAATGTTCGGTGAAGAAATCTACCGTATCGGTTTCGGTGCTGCCGTTGAGAAACAACTGCTTTCTGATTACAAGGTAATCGTATTGACGCTCGACGAAAACTCCGTAGAGCCTCAGCTTCTGAACGAGCTTCTTGAAGGAAACGCTGACTTGAAGGAAAGCGACGCCATAAAGCTCATTGGTTGTATCAACGTTCTTTCAAAGCGAACGAACTACCTCACCGATAAGGAACTGTTCAGCGACGTAGACCCTGAACCAATGAAGAGTGCCGTAGCATTCTGCTCTAACATAAAAAACTCTATTTACTTGAAAGACTCATTCAATGTGTGTCAGCAGGCATACTACGAAAAAATGTCTGAAGAAGAACGAGACCAGCTTGTTGTAGTTCAGGCAGACCACGTTG
>DLYJ01000212.1 GCA_003447785.1 Treponema sp. | reverse complement strand
GCTTCCATTGCAAGAATCATTCCGCTTGTGTTTGAATTAACCGCAAGTGCGTGCCGGGCGCCTGTAAATGAGGCAAATTCCCTTTCAAAATCGTGAGTAACTTTTCCCGTGGTAAGCCAGCCGCTGTCAATTACATCGCAGACTGCCCGTTTTTCTTCTTCGCCAAAAGATGGTCTAAAAAAAGGTACTGTCAACTGTGCCATAAATGCCTCTACAGATTTTTTGAATTGTTATTGGTCAATTTGTAATATTCGTCCAGGGACGGAATTTTTTCTCTTAAGGCTTTTACAAGAAAGTCTTTGTCGCGGAACAGTTTTTGACTTGTTTCGTTAGTACAATCAAAATAGCAGACCGGTTTAAGAGTTTTTAGCAGTTTTGAAAGTTCATCATCGTCGAATTCAATATTTTTAAGTTCGAGAAGTTTTTCATATTTTGTCTTTTTAGGTTCTTCTTCTTTCAGCCACAGCGGTTCGTGGATCCGCTCTCCTTCCCGGGAACCGATTATTTTAATTTCAATGTCTTTGTTTGGTTCCAGCCCGCTGAATTTTATTATCTGCTCTGCCATGTCAAGAATCTTGAGGGGTTCTCCCATGTCAAGAAGGTATGAATGTGCATTTTTTCCCACACCGCCTGCTTCAAGAACAAGAGAACATGCTTCAGGAATTGTCATAAAGTAGCGTTCCATCTGAGGGTCTGTAACCGTGACAGGACCGCCTGCCTTAATCTGCGCCTGGAAAAGCGGAAGAATTGAACCGCGGCTTCCCAGAACGTTTCCAAAACGTACAAACATAAAGTCCTGGTTTTTTGCGGCCTTTTTTGCATAGGAAAGCAGGAGTTTTTCGCACAGGAATTTACTTGCTCCGTAAACGCTGACCGGGCTTACTGCCTTGTCTGTGGAAATCAGGACAAACTTTTTTACGTTGTGAGCCAGTGCCGCGTCAAGAAGGTTTTTGGTACCAAATACATTGTTCTGGACAGCCGCAACAGGGTTTTCTTCCATCATCGGAACGTGCTTGTACGCTGCGCAGTGGAAGATTACGTCAGCCCGTGTGTTTTTAATGATGTAGTCAGTGTACTGTGCATCTTTCATATCGCCGATGATCGGAACGATAGTAGCCTTTTCTCCTACGCCTTCCTGCTGTAAAAGGTGGAGTTCGCGGTAAATCTGTACGATTGAATTTTCACCGTGTCCAAAAAGATAAAGACGTTCAGCGCCGCCGCTTAAAAGCTGTCTTGCAAGTTCTGAGCCGATTGAACCTCCGGCGCCTGTAATTAATACGCGGCGGCCCCTTAAGTATTTGAGGCTCTGGTGCAGTGGAATTATAACCGGAGTTCTTCCGAGAATGTCTAAGGGATCAATTGCCCTTGTCTGAACAAAATGGGCGGGACCGTCTACAATCTGGCTGACCGACGGCAGAATGCGTATCCTGCTGAATCCGTTTTCCTTGAGTGTTTCGTAGATTTGTCTGATTGTTTCTGTAGTAGCGCTTGGAATTGCGATAATTGCTTCGTCAATGGGACCGCAGCGCAATACCTTTGCAACTTCTGCAATTGGCCCTAAAACCGGAATTCCTTCGATTGAAGTTCCGGTAAGTTTTTTATCATCATCCAGAAAGGCCGCAACGGTACCAAAAACTTTTTTGCGCATTAAATCCCGCGCAATCATCTGACCGGCAAAGCCTGCGCCAATAATATAAATCTTGGAATCAGATCTTTGTAACATTTAAAAAAATCCCACCTTTTTTTAATTTTATCATTATGGAGCAATATTTACAATGTCAAAAAACAGCACTGAATGCAGGGCCTTGCCTAAACCTGCGTAAAATGTTATGTTAATGAAATCTGTTCAGCACCCTCTGGACAGAAACATAACTTTGAAAGTTAAGCAACAGTTTCTGCGCGGCTTGTGGAAATTCACTGCTTAATGAACTTTTAGGAGCAAAAAATGGCTACAAAAAGAAGTCCTCGTTTTAAGGAATGTAGAAGACTTGGTGTAAACGTATGTGGACACCCAAAGGCTATGGAAAGAGCAGGGGCACCAGCATTCAAGAAGACAAAGAAGACAAGTGATTACGGTCTTCACTTAATCGAAAAACAGAAGGTTAAGGCATACTATGGTATTCTTGAACGCCAGCTTCGCCGTTACTTTGAATTGGCTAACAAATCAAAAGAAATGACTGGTACAGCATTGCTTGTTACACTGGAATGTCGTCTTGACAACCTTGTTTACCGTCTTGGTTTTGCCAGCTCAATTCGTATGGCACGTCAGATGGTTTCACACAGACATATCGAAGTTGACGGAGTTAAAATCAACGTTCCTTCATATTCTGTAAAAGTTGGACAGGTTATTACTTTGACAGAAAGTGCTCGCAAGAGTGAACAGTTCAAGAAATCATGGCTCTCTGACACAAGAGCAAAGCTCGACTATCTCGAACGCGATGAAGAAAAATTCTGTGGAAAACTTACACGTCTTCCACTCCGTGCAGAAATCCCTGTACAGATCAACGATCAGATGGTAGTTGAAT
>DLYJ01000006.1:1992-4505 GCA_003447785.1 Treponema sp. | reverse complement strand
CATGCGGGTTCTGCAGGTGCGGGCTTCCGTATCATCGCAAACGAAGTTAAAAAACTTTCCGAAAACACACATAAAACCACAGAACAGATTTTGAATAATGTGAATCTCCTTCATAATTCAATCACTGAACTTGAAGATGACACAAAACGCAACAGCAAAAACCTGAGTGATTTGACAAAAGAAACCGACAACGCCCTTGAGCGCTTTAACCAGGTTAAGAATATGAACGCCGGAAACGACGCCAGCGTTCAGAAAATCACGGACAGCATTAACCAGAACGTTAAGGAAATCAATTCAATTATTGAACAGATTAAACAGAGTGAAGAAATGAATAAGGATAATGTTAATCTGTTTGCGGATTGTGCTTCGCGAAACCAGATGCTGTTCAACGACCTTTATTCCCTCGTGTATGAGGTTAAGGCCGTTCTGCAGGACCTGCGTTCCAATCAGAATCAGTAAGTGTCCTTATCCATCTTCTGAAACTGAGCAATTACATCCTCAACCCGACTGATTTCGCGGTTGAGGATTTTTTTATAATCAAGGTCTTTTGTTGCAATTCTTTCCCGCTCGTCTTCCCAGTACTGTACGTCTGTCAGAATCCGGAACTGAAATTCCGTTACATTCGCTTTTTCTGCCCATAGCTGTGCTTCCTGCCAGTAGTAGAGGCCTGCCTTGTAGCATGCGAGGGTTTTGTTCAGGTTTTCGATGTATAAGTCTTTCCACGGTGCGTCGTAAAAATGTGCCGTCTTTTTGTCGTAGGTTCTTCCCAGGCGCAGATGCTGTTCAATCAGTTTAAGATTTATATGCATCATAAAGAGATAGCGGTATTTTTCCCAGTCTTTTTCGTCTTCAATTTTACAGGTCGCGTAAAGCGGATTGCAGAAATCTGCCTTAACTGACTGCTCAAGCCAGTAGATGTTTTCCATCACGTCATCCGGATACTGCTGGTAATGAACATGAAAAAGACGGTAATAGTCTTCCTTGTATTTGACCATGTAGGCAGAGGAAGTCTGGGTATTTATAAAAATAAATGCGGCTGCAAAAAGCGCAGAAAAAAGTTTCTTTTTCACAATCTGATTATCGGAAAAAGAGACCTGCAGATTAAGATTTTTATCTCAAAAAGACAGGTTCAAGAACGCTCAGAATCTGTTTTTCCACTTCGTCAGGGCTCTTTGTGGCATCGACGATGATTATGTTCATCCCGGTGTTTTTGTCCTGATACTCTTTGATAATGTCTTCGTAACGCTTTTCTGTGGCCTGAAGAAAGTCCAGCTTTTCGTAAATTTCGATTACGTCACGGTTCTGTATGCGCTGGAGGCTGATTTTAGGGTCAATTTTAAAAAAGAAAAGGAATTCGGGGAGGGGAAACTGACCGTTTAAGACGCGGGGAAGTTCTTCTCCGCAGGTCACTCCCTGATATGCCAGGCTTGAAAAAAGAAATCTGTCGCTGATAACGACTTTTCCCTGAGAGCATTTGTGTTGGATTCCGCAGTCTGATGTTGAAGAGCCCCATAAGTGTTCGGCCCGGTCTGCGGCAAAAAGGTATGCGCAGGTGCGAGGGTCAACCTTAAGGTCACCGCTTAAAACCCGGCGTAAAAATTTTCCTGTAACGGACTCTGTAGGTTCTGCAGAAACTTCCAGTCTGTCACTGTATTTTCCTGATAAAAGACGCTTTAGCTGTGTGGAAGTTCCGGCACCGTCAATGCCTTCAAAGACTACAAAGTTTTTTAATATCATATTATTATATCCCCTCAATCCGGCTACTAAATTTTCCGATAATGAAATAGAATTGTATCCATCTCTGGACTACAGTGGTTTTTTAAGGAATTCCATTTTGCCACGAAATGAAGACAATTTAAAGTCATGAAGTCTCGTTTTTTAAAGACAAGTATCGCAGGAATTATTTTTCTCACTCTTGTAATCGGCGTGATTGCACTTATTCAGCCGGTTTATAAAAACGTGCTCAAATTCATGAACGGCGAGCAGAACCGCATTGTCCACATGATTAACGAACGCACCGGCCTGAGCATTTCCTACGAATCCCTGTCTCCGTCGGTATTTTCCGGCATCAACATCCGCGGAATCATGCTGCAGAGCCCTGATAAAACAAAGACCTTCCTGGAAGTAAAGCACGCTTCAATTTCGTACCGCATACTGGACTTTTTGCGCGGAAGTGCAATTTCTGCTATCAGAAAGGTTGAACTTGACGGTGTTTCCCTGGAGTACGATGCAGTAAAAGACAGCGAAGCCCTCCAGACACTGATGAACCTGTTTAATTCAAAACCGGAAAAATCAAAACAGAAAAACAGCACGCCCCTTTCGGAAATTGAACTTCCCTTTGATGTTGAATTAAAAAACCTGAGCCTTCATTATGCTGACAGCATCAACGACTTCCGTGCCGGAATCAAGACTGTCCTTTTTGAACGCAGCCTGAGAAAAGAAGACGGAATTAAAATCAAGACAAACGGACGCCTCGATTACACTAACGAACTTCTGAAGGCTGAGGGAAGGCG
>DLYJ01000006.1:0-1821 GCA_003447785.1 Treponema sp. | reverse complement strand
TTCCTTCTGAACTACGGTTCAAAAAAGTTGAATTTTAAAACCGCCCACACAAACATTCCGTTTTCCGTAAATGCGGAAGCCGATTTTAATTCAAATCTCCTGAGCCTTCACGCAAATGCAGACAAACTTGATTTATTCAAGGTGCTGAAGGTTAAAAAATCATCATACGCCCTGTCGGATTTTGCCGGAACAAATGTGACACTACGTGCCGGCCTTGAATCAAAATTCAATCCGGATGCCGGCTCGCTGGATTCAATTGAATATGCAGTTGATATGGGCACCCAGTTATTCAATAAAAAACTAAGCGGTCCAATCCTCGTAAAGGCAGATGTGCTGGGAAACCAAAATAATGTTACTGTCAGAAACTTCTCTGCCCTGGGAAAGCAGATTGACGCAAAGTTTACGGGTTCTTACGACATAAAAAACATGCAGCCATCGGGCGTTCTTGAACTTCCCCGCCTGGAACTTTCAAACGGTGGTGTTCTTCAGACAGAAGTTTATATCGATCCCCTCAAAAAAGGCTTTATGTGCTTTGCTCCTCAGTTTTTTATGGACGACCGCAGTCTGACTGCCATTGCACTTACTGTCCTGCCGTCCACAAATTCCGTGGACTTTAGTTTTGAATTTGACGATTACTCCCACTCGGACTATGAAAAAAGTGGTCACGTAAAAATTGACGGAAGTTACCTTGCAGGAAAAAATAAATCGGTTCAGATTTCGGCATCCATGGACGACATGTTTTTGGACAGCGTGGTTCTCTCTTCGGCCTTTTTCATGCAGGGCGGTTTAAGTTCAACACTTAAAAACAGTGCATCATCCTTAAGTTCATACATTTTTTCCAACGAAATATATTTTACTTCTGATTTTAAAAGTTTCAGCTTTAACGCGCCGTTTTTCCTCTTTGCCAACACAAAGCAGGAAAGACAGCTCATTTCTTTTTCTGCCGACGGTTCAAATCAGACCGCGAGCCTTTCAAACCTGGACATACAGTTTGGTGAGCATACGGCACATGCAAGCGCCGGAATTGATTTTTCTGACGGCTTTAATAACTTTAACTTTTTCTCAGACATCACAGTCAACTCCCTGCCATACCGCCTGAACGGCTCCTACGGTTCAAATTGGCTGAGCGTGAGCGGCGATTATAATTTTGACGCCACCGTTCAGTTTGCGGATTCAATTACTGGTTCCGTTCAGTTTGCCTCCCTGCCTTTCTCTGCAGGAAAGTCGATTTTTGCCTTTTCTACTGCCACAACCTTTGCATTCAGCAGAGAAGACGGCATTTCCCTTGAAATCGGTGACTTTGAAGTTGACGAGCCTTCGGGACTTCTTTCCTTTAAGCCTCATCTTGCTTTTTCAGGCCGCGCAAACCGTTACGGCTTTGTTTTTGATAACCTTGTTTATTCCGACACCGTATCCGCCCTGGGCGGAAATGCAAACCTTTTGTGGAACCTCAACGACGGAATCTTTGATTCGATTATTTTTGATTTGAACGCAAAGAGCCTTCTTGGAAAAGAAGCTGTGGTTTTGAACGCAAGGTTCAATAATCCCCAGGCCCTGCCGTTCTCAATCGACGCTGTTAAAAACGACTTTTACCTGTCTTCAGAGGGCAGTGTAAAGGCATTTAACGCGGGGCACTTTATGAGCGATCAGAACGGTGACAACACACTGAACGGTGAATTTTCTGCTTCGGGAACCCTGAGCAATCCCTTTGTCACTTTGAATGTCGCCAGGTCTTCCGTAAACTTTGGCGGCTATCCTGCAGTTTTCTACGGCGGAATCGTTTATGACGATTCAGGACTTAACGCAAGCGGCATCAACCTT
>DLYJ01000224.1 GCA_003447785.1 Treponema sp. | reverse complement strand
ACTCAAACAGCCGCCACAGGTAGAAGCCTGTGAAGAAGAACCGTTGGATTCCATGATTTCTGAAACTACACGTATTGTGTAAGGGAATTCGCTTACTGGTGGAATCATTGGAGCCAGTGAACGGCGTGCAAGGTTTCCGTGACCAATTTCGCGGCGTCCTGTTGTAAGACGTCCTGTTTCACCAACTGAGTATGGCGGGAAGTTGTAGTGAAGAATAAAGTTTTCACTGCGTTCGCCATCGATATCGTCGTAAACCTGAGCGTCAAGTGTTGTTCCCAGAGTTGTTACGGCAAGTGACTGTGTTTCACCACGGGTGAACAAAGCAGATCCGTGCGGACGAGGAAGAACGTTTACTTCACATGTAATCGGGCGGATTTCGTCGCATTTGCGTCCGTCAATACGAAGTCCCTTGTCCAAAATGCTCTTGCGCAGGAGGTTGTACTGGATGTCATCAAAACACTGGTCAAAGAGTTTTCTCTGAATTTCATCTTCGAACTGTTCTGCGTGAGCTTCAATAATCTGTTTTTTAGCAGCGCTGATTGCATTTCCGCGGTTATCTTTACCGTTCTGGAAGCATGCTTTTTCCAGAAGTGGAGTAGCTTCTGCAATAAGTGCGTCTTTGTTTTCAAGTTCTACAGTAAGTGGAGCAAGAGGGAGTTTTTCCTTGCCGCATTTTGCAACAAGTTCTTCCTGAAGTTCACACATTGCTGTGATAAAGCCCTGTGCCTTATCAAGAGCGCCAAGCATAACTTCTTCGCTAACTTCGTTTGCACCGCCTTCAACCATAGTAAAGCCGTCTTTTGTACCGGCAACTACGATTTCCAGCTGAGCTTTTTCCTGCTGCTGGAATGTAGGGTTAATAACATATTCACCGTCGATGTAAGCAACGCGGGCAGCAGCAACCGGTCCGTGGAACGGAATGTCAGAAATGCTTACTGCAGCTGATGATGCGATTACTGCGAGAATATCCGGCGGGTTAACGCCGTCAGAAGATACACATGTAGGTACAATCTGAATTTCGCGGCCAAAACTTACTTCAAACAACGGACGCATCGGGCGGTCGATAAGACGGGAAACGAGAATTTCCTTATCCTTCGGTCGTCCTTCACGTTTGATAAAGCCGCCAGGAATTTTACCTGCAGCGTAGTATTTTTCGTTGTATTCAACGGTAACTGGAACAAAGTCCAATCCTTCTTTTACTTCTTTTGAAGCACAAACCGTAGCAATTACGGCAGTTCCAGCATACTGTGCATAAATACAGCCGTTTGCCTGTTTACCGATTTTGCCGGTTTCAAGGATGAGCTCGTTGTCGCCGATTTTATAACTTACTCTATTTACCATTCTTTAACCTCCAGAAACTATTTGCGGAGGCCGAGGTCTTTAATAAGCTGACGATATGTGTTCAAATCAGTTCTCTGGAGATACTTGAGCATCTTGCGTCTCTGACCAATGATTTTGAGCAAACCACGGCTGGCTCCTGTGTCTTTCGGGAACTGCTGTACGTGTGCTGTAAGCTGTTTGATGCGTTCAGTCATGATTGCAATCTGAACTTTTGTGTTTCCTGTGTCGGCTTCGTTTGCGCCGAATTTGCTGATTACTGCAGCTGATTCTTCTTTTGTAAGTGCCATTTTCTACTTACTCCTTATAAATTTTATTTCCCTGGGATACCAAATTGAATAGACCGTACAAATCCTCTGAGTGACCCATCAGAATCCAGCACGCGAAGTAAACCGGAATCTAATTTAATAACTGCAGCTTTTGTAACGGAAAATCCTTCGCTACCAGAAATTACCAAAGTTACGTTGTACAAACCGTCAGGCGGAAAAACTTGAATTCCACGGCGTTTTGCAACTAAATAATTTTGACCTGCTTCATGAGTGTGCTGCCACTCAAAACCCGCAGGGTCAATTTCAAAAGGTTTTCTAAGCATTATCTGAATTGCCGAAAACTCTTTATCAAGAACGTCCTGTCTGATTCGTGATGAACTTACCCTCTTTCCAAGGTAATCTACATAATTAACGACATTGAGTTCAATATCATGCAAGCGGCAGAAGTCGCGGACACAGTTAATATCGCAGGCACCCTTGTAACCGCAGCGGAAATCTTCGCCCTCGGCAAGGTATCTGATGTTACAGTTGTCGTTTAAAACAGACAGAAATGTTTCACCTTTAATTTTAACGAAATCAGCAGAAAAGTCAATGACGATGACAAATGCAAATCCTTTCTGCATAAAGAATTCCATTCTCTGGTCAAGAGTAGAAACATCGCCCAGGTAAGATTCCCCGGCTTTGAGGCCTCTCGTTGACTTTCTGAAGGTTACAATGCCGGCAGCAAGGTCTTTGTGTTCAATAAGTGAATCAAAAATTGAATCATGACCGATATGGGTTCCGTCAAAGCTTCCGATTGAAAGGGCTACACCTTTTTTCCTGAATTCTTCACTGAACCTTCCGCCTGTAATCTGTTCCCAGGAATAAACCTTTAACTTCTGTTCGCATGGAATTACAAAACCGTAGGAAAGGGTGCGTTTTTCTTTTTTTACAACGCCCGCAAACTTCATGTCCGGATAGAAAACTGCAAATTCACAGTTCTCAGGCGGTTTTTCCTCATAGTAAAACGAGTGGTTTTTAAGCTTTCTTCCGCTGTTAAAGTCCTGGATATAGGCCTGGCTTAAAATTGCAGGAGTAAAACCGCACAGTTTTGCAACCGGCACTGTCATCGGGTACAGGGCATTTTGAATGTCCTCACCGCTTATTTTGTCTTCCGTAGTTTCTGCCTCTTCTGAAAGGGCAGCCTGCTGATTTTTTAAATTCTCAATCGTAAACTCTTTTAAGAGATTTGCTCCGGCCGCATCCTTTAATTCAAAAGGTCCTACCCTGGTACGGCGAAGTGCCTTCAAGTGTGCGGCACATCCGCATTCAAGGGCAATGTCCCGTGCAAGGGAGCGGATATATGTTCCTTTGGAACAATCGACTTTTATAAGTGCGTACTGACCGTCAAAATCGATTAATTCAATTGAACTTATGGTAATTTTACGGGCCTTTAATTCAACCTTTTCGCCCGAACGCATTAAATCACTTGCCCTCTTGCCGTCAACATGAATTGCGCTGAAGGCCGGCGGAACCTGTTCTATGGTGCCGGTAAACTTTGTGAGGGCCTTGAGGAGCTGCTCTTTTGACGGAAGGCCGCTTTCCCTGATTACTGTTCCTGTAGGGTCAAGGGTGTCGGTTTCTTTTCCGAATTCAATTAAAGCCGTATATGATTTGTCAAAATTTGTAATGTGAGGAACCAGGCGTGTCAGAGGCCCGGTTAAAACTACAAGAAGGCCGTCCGCAAAGGAATCAAGAGTTCCCGTGTGACCGACCCTGCCTGTTCCAAGAGAGCGTTTAACTTTTGAAAGAGAAGCGAAACTCGTCTTGCCGGACTGCTTTGCAAGGAGCAGAATCCCGCAGGACGATTGAGTTTTATTCTCCGGTAGTCTGTCCGCTTCCATTTTCCTCCGCTTGAAGTTGATTCAGTTTATGAACCATTTCAAAACCTTCCTTTATCGAATTATCTGCGATAAAGGTAAGTTTAGGAAATTTTCGAATTGTAAGTTTTTTAGCAATTGTGCTCTGAATGAATCCTGCGGCACTGTTTAAGCCTGCAACGCCCCTGTTTATCTGACCTTCAGGAAGAAAGCTTGATACATAAACCTTTGCGTAGGCTAAATCAGCAACTACATCTACACGATTGATTGACAGAAATGTAGAAACTCGAGGATCCTTTATTTTCTGAGTGGCGATAAGGGTCGCAATTTCTTCCCTTATCTGCTCACCGAGTTTTACAAGACGATACTCACCCATTAGTTTGCGCCTTCTGTTGAATCAGCTGCAGGTTTCTTAGCCTTAGCCTTACCGGCAGCGGCACGTTTAGCGGCCTTTTCTGCCTTACCTTTAGCCTTTGCTTCTGCTTCTGCAGCGGCTTCTGCTTCTGCGGCAGCCTGAGCTTCTGCTTTAGCTGCTTCTTCGCGGAGGCTTGCCTGCTTTTCTGCTTCGGCCTTTTCGTCAATGAGGGATTCACCGAGTTTGCGGGCAACTTCTACGTATTCGATACATTCCAGCTGGTCGCCAACCTGGATATCCTGCCAGTTTTCAAGACCGATACCACATTCAAATCCGGCTTTAACTTCCTTTGCATCATCCTTAAAGCGCTTGAGGGAAGAAATGCTTCCTGTCCATTTTACGATGCCGTCACGGATGAGGTTAACTGTACAAGACTTTTTAACCATACCGTCTGTAACGTAACAACCTGCGATAACACCAACTTTTGGTACGCGGAATGTGTTGCGGACTTCCACAGTACCGATGTTCTGTTCGATTGTGTCCGGACGGAGCATACCTTCCATAGCCTGCTGAATTTCTTCAACACACTTGTAGATGATATTGTATTTGCGGATTTCGACCTTTTCTGTTTCGGCAAGAAGTTTTGCCTTTGGAGTAGGACGAACGTTAAATCCGATGATAATTGCGTTTTCGTCAGCACTTGCAAGGGTAACATCACTTTCGTTGATTGCACCGGCCGAAGAATGAATGACATTCAGGCGGATTTCTTCCGTAGAAAGTTTTTCGAGACTCTGTTTGAGGGCCTCTGCAGAACCCTGCAGGTCTGCCTTGATGATAACCTTGAGTTCCTTAACTTCGCTTGCTTCGATTGTTGAAACAAGGTTATCAAGGGTAACTTTGCGGACTGCCTTGGCTGCTTCAAAACGCTTGAGTTCCTGGCGTTTAGAAGAAATGTCCCTTGCATCCCGTTCTGTTTCTGTTACCTGGAACGGATCGCCGGCGTTCGGCATTTCGTCCATACCGAGAACTTCAACAGGCATGCTTGGAAGTGCTTCTGTTACCTTTTCGCCCCTGTCATTGAACATGGCACGAACCTTGCCGGAATAAATACCTGCAACGAAAGGATCTCCAATCTTCAGGGTACCGCGCTGTACTACAACCGAAGCTACAACACCACGGCCCTGGTCAACGCGGGATTCAATAATCTTACCTTCTGCACGACAGTTGTACTGTGTCTTGAGTTCCAGCATTTCTGCCTGGAGGAGGATTGCATCAAGAAGGTCGTCGATTCCCTGGCCCTTGAGAGCCGAAATCTTAACATACTGAGTATCTCCACCCCATTCTTCAGGAGTAAGTCCCTGTTCAGAAAGCTGAGTCATAACCTTATCAGGGTTTGCATCAGGTTTATCGATTTTGTTTACTGCAACGATAATCGGCACCTTTGCGTCTTTTGCGTGGCTCAGAGCTTCGAGAGTCTGAGGCATTACGCCGTCGTCTGCTGCAACTACAAGAACACAAACGTCTGTAATCTGGGCACCGCGCGCACGCATCATTGTAAAGGCTTCGTGACCAGGTGTATCGAGGAAGGTAATTACGCCCTTCTCTGTCTTAACCTGGTAAGCACCAATTTTCTGTGTGATACCGCCGGCTTCGCCTGCGGCAACGTTTGTCTTACGGATGGCATCCAGGGTCTTTGTTTTACCATGGTCAACGTGACCCATAACAGTAACGATCGGCGGACGGAATGCTTCGTCGCCCTCTTTACCTGCATCGCTTTCGATAACAGTTTCGTCGTACAAAGATACCAGGTGAACTTCACAGCCGTATTCGCTTGCAAGAAGTGTGGCTGTATCAGAGTCGATTGACTGGTTGATTGTAACCATCATGCCCATGGACATAAGTTTACCGATGATTTCGCCTGCCTTGAGGTTCATCTTTCGGGCAAGGTCAGAAACCGATACGCTTTCCATAATATCAATTGACTTAGGAACTACGCTTGCAGGAGTAACCTGCTTCTTCTTGTAAAGTTCTTCTTCGTCAAATAATTCTTCTTTATCCTTGCGGTTGTAAACCTGCTTTTTGCCTTTGAACTGCTTTTTAGTGTTTGCCTTTTCAGGAATTGCACTTGCGGCAGGTGCACCGCCAAAGCCCGGTTTTCCGCCAAAGCTGGGTCTTCCGCCGCCAAAGCCAGGCCTTCCGCCTGCACCCTGTGGACGACCGGCACCAAAGCCCGGACGGTTTCCAAAGCCCGGACGACCACCATTCTGGCCGCCACGGAAACCACCCTGGTTATTATTGCCAAAACCACGGTCTTTGTTGTTCTGATAGTTTTCCCGTGCCTGAGCCCCGGAAAAACCTGAGCCGTCACGACGCTGAGAACCGTAACCTGGACGGTTCTGGCCATTGTATCCCTCGCGGTTTCCGTAACCGCCGGTACCATTGCCGCGGTAATTTGAGCGGCCTCTGTCTGAGAGGTTTCCGGCTTTTACGTTAGGACGGGCAGTATTCAATTCGAAGGTAGTTCTACCCTGACCGCCTGATTTCTGCTGCGGGCGCTGGCCGTTATTTTGAGGAGCTGCTGCTGATGGAGAAGCCTTTTTTACTACAGGGCGCAGATTTTTTTGCTCGCCGTTATTCTGGCCAGCCTTTGCCTCTGGAGCAGGATTCTTTTTGCGTACAACAATAACTTTCTTTTTTTCTGGATTAGCCGGAGCCTTATTTTCTGAAGGCTCTGACTTTTTTTTGTTTAATACAAATCCGGGCTTTTTCTCTGATTCGTCAGACATATTATTCAGTTTTACCTCTTATTATTCAAATTCGAATTCTACACCACAATTAGGACACTTTGTCATGTCCAGTGTAATCTTTGCTCCACATTCCGGACAATGATATTCTTCATCGTCGGCTTCTTCTTCGGCAGGAGCATCAGATTCAGCAGCTTCTTCGTCTTCTTCAACGAATTCTACTACATCTCTGATAATTTTGTTAACTGCATCGAGCTGTTCCTGAGTAACGCCTTCTACAGAAAGGCTTCCGTCATCGTAAGCATCTACGAATGCCTGGATATCATCAAGGTTTGCAGCCTTAAGTTTTGCAGCAACGTCAGCGTCAACACCAGGAAGATCGCTGATTGTTGAAATTTCTTCTTCGCCGGAAGCGGATGTGTTGTCAGATGTATTGAACAGTTCTTCAGCGGCACGGCGTGAAGTAAATTCGCTCAAATCCATTTCTGCAGCCTGTTCTTCAGTCTTAACATCGATTGACCAGTCGCACAGACGGTTTGCGAGGCGTACGTTCTGTCCCTGTTTACCGATGGCAAGGGAGAACTGGCTTTCGTTAACGATTGCAAGAGCTGTACGTTTTTCTTCGTCAGTAATGAGAACTTTTTCAACTTCTGCCGGAGAAAGAGCATTTTTGATGAATTCAACAGGATCAGGATCATATTTAAGAACGTCGATTTTTTCGCCTTCCAGTTCGCGGATAACGTTCTGGATACGAACACCCTTAAGACCAACACATGCTCCTACAGGATCTACATCTTCTTTATCTGAGTACACGGCAATCTTGGTTCTGTAACCTGCTTCGCGTACGATTTTATGAATTGAAATTGTTTTATCTTCAATTTCAGGAACTTCAAGGCTTACAATTGACTGTACGAGTCTTGGATCTGAACGGCTCAATACGAGCTGGAGTCCTGAATTTGTCTTTTTGATATCAACGATAACAGCCTTGATACGGTCGTTCTTGTGATATTCTTCCCTCGGGCTCTGGAACTTAACAGGCAGGATACCTTCAACCTTTCCCAGGTCGAGATAGATGTTGCCGTTGTGTTCACGCTGATAATAACCGATGATAACTTCTCCAATCTTATCCTTGTATTCGTTGTAAAGATTGTCCTTAAAGCTTTCGTTCAGGCCCTGGTGAGCAGCCTGCTTACCTGTTGAAACAGCTGAACGTTCAAAATCTTTAGGATCTACAAGAATGTCGATTTCGTCGCCTTCTTCGCATTCATCGCTCATTTTGAGAGCTTCTTCCAGTTCAATTTCGGTTACAGGGTCATAAACGCCGTCTACGATTGTCTTTCTTGAATAAACAGAAACGTCTGACAAATCGTCTGCAAATTTTACAACACAGTTATCTGCTGTACCAAATGTTTTTTTATAAGCTGCCTTGATGGCGCTTTCCACAGTCTGCTTGATAGAATCTTCCGAAACTCCTTTTTCCTGCATGAGTTCACGGATTGCCTCTGCCATTTCTGACATATTTCAAGCCTCCTACAAATGAATAAATTTTGCTTTTGCTATATCAACGTAGGCTACAGTCTTCTGAACAGAAGAACCGTCGTCCTGCGTAATTTCCAGAGTAATCGACTTATCGTCAGAATCAACAACGATTCCGCCAACCCAGTCCGTTACAGTTTTGTCCCACACACGAACCTGCCTTCCCTTAAACAGGGCAAATTCAGCCGCATTCTTAAAATTGCGCTCCATTCCTGGTGAAGAAAGCTCCATGTAGGTGTTGTCCGTTCCAAGAATTTCTTCGATTTTCGGAAGAAGAATCCTGTGAACTTTGGAACAGTCATTTACACCAATACTTACAGAAGGATCTTCTGAAGTAATGGTGGCAAGAATATGGGTAGTCCTGCCCTGCTTTGAGAATTTTAATTCTACAAGATGATAGCCAAGCTCACTGACAATGCTTTCGCATTCTGAATAATGAGGGATAGTATCAAGTGCAATATAATCCATAATTTTCTCTGACGTTCCTGCAAAACAAAAATGGACCCGTTTGCGCGGATCCATTTAAATATTTCTATTAAAATGTATATATAATATAACTCTTTGGCTAAAAAGTGTCAACAACCTTTGATTTTACTTGAAAAACTGCCCTTCTTCCACTCCGCAAAGCGCCATCGCCTCCTTCATGTACTCAGGGACCGGCGAGCGGAAAGTCATTTTTTTACCCCCATCATTTACCGTAAGTTCGTAAGCCATGAGGCAGAGTTTTTTAAGGCCCAGCTTGCGGGCAAGCTTATTGAACTTAAAGTTTCCATGCTTGTCATCACCTGCAATGGGTGCATTTGCCTTACCCAAATGTATACGAATCTGATGCATTCTTCCCGTATCAAGGGTTAAAGAAACAGCACTGAGTTTAAGGGATTTTATCCCGTCTAAAGAAGGAGCGGCCTGGTCTTTAGTTTGAGTTTGATAAGATTCGGCAGGAGGCGGAAGTTCAACCATCCTTGAAGAAAGCACTTTAAAATGAGTGCTGGCCTCTAAGTCGCGCCCGTCTTTTTTTATTGAATCAGACAGGACTCCGCTCAAGCTTTCCTTTCCGTTGACAAGGGGAGTTCCAAAACAGACTGCCAGGTAATTTTTTGTAACCTTTTTTGTCCCGATAAGTTTAGTCCATTTGTTTGCGGCTGCAGGATTTTTTGCAACTACGAGGAGTCCCGATGTTTCCTTATCCAGGCGGTGAACAAGGTAAATCCTATATCCAAGCTGTTTTGAAAGTTCTTCATCCAGCGGATATTTAATTCTCTGACCGCCCTGCACAGAGACGCCAGCCTCCTTGTAAACAATGAGAATCTCAGAATTTTCGTATATAATAAGAGTATCTTTCATCCGAAAATATTATAGCGAACAAGTGTAAATATGAAAACTCAAAGGAAGAATAATTATGAAGAATAAACTTACAGGACTTTTATTTATTGCAGTATCGCTTTTTATGCCCCTCAGCGGGGAAGTTATTTCAAGCGATATTTACGGATACTCCATTGACTTTCCGGAAGGTTTTTCCATCGCAGACTGTTCACAGGACGAACGCTCCGTTTTATTTGAACACACCATGGTTCCGGTGCAGACAGTAATCCGCGTATGGCCGTCAGATTCCGGCAAAAGCAGCGAAGACTGCCTGAATTCAACACAGAAAAAAATCTCGGCAACGGGAGAAGTTTCCCCAGTACGCTGGCGGAACCAGGACTGCTGTGTGAGCAGAATCAGCGTTCCTCAGAATGTACTTGGACAGAAAATGGAAGGCTGGGCAGTCTGTATTCCCCTGCCGTCGGCGACAGACTACCTCTGCGTTATAAGCTACTGCCCGGAAGATAAATTTTACAATCTTGAACAGTTTCTGCTTTCGGTACTGGATTCAATTATGATTGACCGGGGAAGCAGGCGGGAAGCAGGCCTTATCACAACCTTCGCATTCCCTAAAACAACTCCCCAGTCCATTACACTCAACATCGCAGGACAAAAAATCCAGACTCAGCTCGACAAGGACGACAGCCAGGCAAATCAGTTTGTGGTAGACCGGGAATTTGCCGTATTCAAACTCTTTGCAGAAACAAACATGTGGAAAGAAGCGTGGCAGCGCTTTTACCGCCTTATAGCAAAAGACGCAATGGGCCGGGTTAAAAAGGCCGCTTTTGACATTTCTGCAGCCCTGTTTAATTCAACAGCCGACGAACTTACAGTCGCTCAGGCTCTTTTAACCTGGACACAGGGATTCGGCTACGAGCGCGCTTCGGCAACGCCGGATAAGGCAGATTTTACAAACATACCGGGAGTGCTTGCAGGACTGGGAAGCGACTGTGACAGCCGTTCAATGCTTTTAATGACATTATTCAAAAACATGAATATGGACAGCGTTATGTACATTTCGGTTGAATACAGCCATGCGATGGCAGGAGTTTATCTGGAAGGAAAACAGGGTCAGTATTTTGAACTAGACGGTAAAAAATATCTGACAGGAGAAACCACTGCAAAAGACCTTACATGGGGCATGATAAGCGCAAACATGCAGGACAGAAGCAAGTGGATTCCTGTGGAATTGTATGATTAAGGGCATATCTAGAAATTCGCTAAAGCGACTTTCTAGATATGCCCGCGAGTTTTAAGTCGTTGTAATATCACGACTTAAAACATCGGATTTTCAAAGTTATCTCTAAAAATTGCAATTTTTAGAGATTCCCTTAGTTGTCTTTTGTTAAAAGTTCGTATGCTTCTTCAGAAGATTTAGCGGCGAGCAATGCATCGCGGAGCTGTTTTTCCTTGAGTTTTGAACTGAAGAAACTCAGGGTCTGAAGATAATATGTGTGCTGGTTATAAGCTGCAGCAATCATAATAAGAATGCGAACCGGGATTTCATCGATTGTCTGGAAGTCAATGATGTCGTTGCGGCAGATACCAACGCTCATTACAAGGTCAGTAACCGATGAAAGCCTTACGTGAGGAATTGCAATTCCACGACCGATTGCTGTAGACATCAGTTCTTCGCGCTTGAGGATTTCGCTTACCAGTTCATCCTTGTATTTTACCTGGGGAGCTGTACTCAGATTGTTTGCAAGTTCAACGATTGCATCGCGTTTTGTTGTATGATCAATAAATACGATTCTCTCAGGAGCGAGAATGTTTTTAACCAGAACTGCAGGATTTGATTCTTCTTTTTTCTGATTTGAAGAAAGACGTTCGTTAACCCATTTTTCAATTTCTGATTTCTTGAATCTCCAGACAGTTCCGATCTTTCCAGATGGAATTTCCCCTTTCTGAGCCCAGTCGTAAACTGTGCGTTCAGACACCCTGAGATATTTTGCCACTTCTTCTATAGTAAGAATATCGTCTTCCATGATTTATCCCTCTGATTATTCTTTTTTTTATGTTGTTTATTACTGTATTTTGCATTTATTGCGGTATTTTGTCAAGGAAGATTTTTCCGACATCGGTTAATCTGCAAGTTCGTGAAGGCTGTCAAAAGGATAAAGTTCACCCAGGGTCTTAACCTGACAATTTTCGATTTTTGAACCGAATATTACCGGCACATCATTCTGAGCGAATTCAGTGAGAACCTGGCGGCAGGCACCGCATGGACCTACAGGATAATCTGCCTTGGGAGCGGCTATGGCAACAGCGGCAATCCGGCGGTGACCTTCCGAAACAGCCTTGAATACGGCAGTTCTTTCGGCACAGTTTGTCAAACCGTATGAGCGGTTTTCCACATTACATCCTGTGTATTCAACTCCGTCTTCGGTAAGAATCGCAGCTCCCACCGGAAACTTAGAATACGGCGAATAAGAGTTTTTTGATGCCTGAAGTGCATGCAAGAATAATTCTTCAAGTTTTTCTTTTTTGATATCCATTTTGTCACCTCTCTTTAACTGCATTTATTGACTTCTTATTTTTAACATTATAACATGGTTTTCATGGAAAAAAAGACAAATATCGCAATCCCGCTGGGAATTACACTTTCAGTTTTATATATAATTCTGGCCGCAAGACCGCTTTCAAAGGAAGCCCACTTTATTTCAAAATGGACAGTAGACGCAAACCGCATTTCTGCAAACGCAGATGAAGCCGCTGACAAAAACAAAATTCCATTCAGGATCGGACAGACAGCAGGTTATTTTACCGAAGACGGAATCATTTCAAATGTTTTTACTTTTCCCTATAAAGTTTCCATCAGTCCTTCTGCCTACGCAGTTTACGGCTCAAACGGAAAACCCATTAAGTTCAATAATCCGGACGGCTCACAGGCAGGTCAGATTGAACTTGAAGGCTTTCCTTTCTTTCAGCAGGACCGCAAATATCTGATGCTTCCGGGGGGAAACGCTTTTTCTGCCTTAAATAACGACGGAACCGTACACTGGAGCTTTGAAAACTACGCTCCGATTACAGCCTTTTCTTCTTCAGAAAGCGGGGTTATCGCAGGCTATGCCGACGGAACCGTCATCACCTTTGACCAAAGCGGAACAATCCTGGACAAATACTCTCCGGGGGGAAGCCGTTACCAGGTAATCCTTGGAGCCGCAATTTCTAAAGACGCAAATTATTACGCTACAGTCAGCGGACAGGACGAACAACGCTTTGTTCTTGTAAGCCGCAGAAACGGAACAGGAACAATTATATTCCACGAGTTTTTAAAGACTTCCACCAACCGCCAGGTTCCGGTGGTTTTTTCCGAAGACTCAAACAGATGTTTTTTTGCATATAAAGACGGGCTTGGAGTTGTTGACATCAATAAACTCAAAATCACACACATCAAAATCAAAGGCGCAATTCTTTCGATTCA
>DLYJ01000111.1 GCA_003447785.1 Treponema sp. | reverse complement strand
TACTCTATGTACTTGCCGCAACAGAACCTGCATTTGGTTATCTTGCAGCAATTAAACGGCCTTTGCGTAACAATTCGAAGGATCCGGAGTTTTTTAAATTTGATGAATGCGCAGTAATTTTTCCTTTCTTTGATGAAAACGGAAGATTTTCCTGCGTAATTTTTGAAAACGGGCAGGAACTGTCACTCAGCGCCTTTGTTTCAAAATACCCCGGATGCTTTGTTCACCTTTCAAGGATTTTGACGGAAACCAGATTTTTCCCGGACTAAGCCTTGCACAGGTGAGACTGGAGTTCAATAAAAATGAAAAAACAACTAATTTTGATAAGTTTTCTCTGTGCAGCAGTCAATATCTTTGCAAACTCAGATGCGGCCCAGTTGAATTCAGAAATGATTTCTGCCTACAACGGCGGTTTTTATCCGGGCGTTGTAAGATGCGCGGATAAAATTTTACAGGAAAACGCTTCTTCTCCGTTTGCGGGGGCTGCCTTTATTTACAAGGGCGAAAGCCTCTTCAGAATGGGACGCGTTGAAGAAGCAGTTTCCGTGCTGGATAAGGCACGGAAGGCCACAGGCGATGACGAAGAACTATCAGCACAGAGACTTTACTGGCTCGGACGCTGTTTTGAAAACCTGGGAAGGGACAGGGAAGCCCTGATTTACCTCCACGAAGCGGCAAAACTTTCCGGAAAAGAAAGTGCAAAAAAAGGTTCAACTTACCCCCAGGCACTTTATTATTCAGGACTTACGCTCAACAAACTCGGTGAGCATGAAAAGGCAGCGGATGTATTCAATTATGTGCTGAACAACGGACGCCTTTACAGCCAATGTCAGTACGAACTGGCATCGGTTTTATTTGTTGAATCCTGCAATTCTTCCGGACAGTTTGACCGTGGAATTAAAATCACTGATTCATTAAAGGATGCTCAGTTTTCAGACTACACAAAATTCAATCTGATGCTTGGTCAGGGCGATGCCTTGTCAGGAAAGGGCCTGTACAGGGATGCGTATAAAAAATACTGCACGGTTCTCGAAACTGCCCCTGCTGAACTTGCCGTTGTGGCAATGCAAAAAGCCTACACTGTCAGCGCAGAACACAGAAAAGAGGTTAATGAAGAACCGGGCAGCGTAATTGAAAAGGCAGGTCCGCGTCTTGCCTCATATCCGGAACTTGTAAGCAGTTTCTGGACCCGTCTTGCAATCGACGCCTTTAACCAGAAAGACTACAAAAAATCAGTTGAATATTTTAACAACGTAAACTCAGGCGACACCAAACTTGAACAGATTGCAGTTTTGTACCGCACGGAAATCGGCTTTATCAATAATTCAAAAAATGAAGAAGAGGCCGCAAAATCTGCCGCAGATTCACTGATTCAACAGAAAGAAAAGTTTGCTCAGGACAACGCTTCATTCGAATTGTCCCTGGCCCGCTATTACGGGCTTTCTCAGAACTTTGAGGAATGCGAAAAACTTTCCGCAAAGTATCTGAATCACAGCGATGACTCTCTCAAAAAGACCGCAATTTACTGGAACGCCTATTCCCTTTACAAACAGAAAAAATACGCCGACGGCGTAAAACTTCTTGAAGGCGTAAATTACGGCGACGACAGAGGTTTTGCCCACCTGCACGCACGCCTGCTTGCACAGACAGGAAACCTGAACCGCGCAGACAAAATCTTCTACGCTCTGGGTGAGCGGGAGCAGCTTGGCAATCAGGGACACCTTGATTATGCCCGCACACTTTTGACCGGCGGTTATCTTATTTCCACAGTTGAACAGGCTTCTATGGCTGGAGGTGCGGAAGGCCATTATTTAAAAGGTCTTGCCCTTTTTAACCGTCGCAACTGGACAGAAGCAGAAACTGCCTTTTACCAGGCACAAAATGATAAATCACTTGAAAGCCCGTATAGGGAGAACGCCTTATTCTATCTTGGTTACAGCCGTTACCAGATGAATAAATACGAGGTTGCACTGGAAAGCCTTACTGCCTTTACACGCGCTCTGACCGCATCTTCCCTGATGTGGAATGCGTGCGTGACTGCAAGCCGTTCGGCAGCCCAGCTGGGAAAGTATCAGGTTGCAGCCGACTTTGCGCAAAAAGCGGTTGCTGATTCAAGAAACGACGGTCAGAAGCAGGAAAGCATTCTCCTGTGCGCAGGCGTTTACAGCGACAGCGCTTCTTACGACAAGGCAATTGCAACACTCAGGCCGTACGCAGGCCAGAAAAATTCTTTCGGCTATCAGTGCAAATACCTCACAGCCCAGATTCTGGTTCAAAAGGGTGATTATGAAGGGGCTGATAAAACTTATGCAGAACTTGCCTCTGAAAAGGCGGCCCTCGCTCTTGCAGAAGAAGCGCTTTACCGCCGCGGCGAACTTTTTTACACGACAGACAAATACGACAGGGCAGTTCCTTTATTTGCCGAATATATAAAGAAATACAATCACGGTGAATTCTATTTTGCTTCGATGTATTTTACAGCAGACTGTCTTGCAAAAACAAAGCAGACGGACAAGGCAATCCTGTATTATAAGCAGATTGCCCAGAGCCCGGAAAAATCAACTTACAGGTACGGCTCCCACAGGCAGCTTATAAATCTTTACAGGCAGACAGGCGAGTATGGACTTGCAATCCAGTCCTGTCAGTACCTTATGGAAGAATACGGCGAGCAGGCTTCGGCCGATGGTGTGCCTGACGCAATGCGGGAGTTAAAGGCATTGAATTCCGGCGCAGATACCGAACTCGTAAAAATGCAGAAGGCTTACGAAGAAAAAGGCGGACTTAAGACAGCTGAAGGCCGCGCTCTAGGCACCGCCCTCGCAGAATATTATCTTAACAGTCAGAACGACAGCAAAAAGGCAGAGTCCCTTGCTCAAAGCCTTCTGGATAAACAAAAAACAAATGACGCAGAAAGTGCGTACGCAGGAAAGAACGCCCTTCTTCTGGCAGGCATTTACAGAAACCGCCTCGACAACCAGAAGTCTGCTTCCATGTATCTCGTGGCAGCCGAACAGTTAAGGAAGGCAGGGGATGATGAGGGAGCCGCACGCAGCCTGTACGGTGCTGCAGAGTCATTTGATGCATGTATGATGTACGCAGATTCAAAATCAACAGCCCAGTATTTACAAAAACTTTATCCGGACAGCCCTTACAGCAAGCGCGCTGCTTCGTTTATCAAATAGTTAAGGTGACAAAATGAAAAAGATAATTTTTGCTATTACGACATTTCTGATGCTTGGAGCCGTTTATGCCCAGAAAGCAGATGAACAGGAAATTGAACTTCCGGATGTAACAACAGTAATTTCCGGAGGCGCATTGACCGCAGGAAAGGATGCGATTCCGGACTACAAGGATATTCTGCCGGATTCTTCAACTTCTGCTGTTGAACTTCCGGACCTTGGAACTGTAGACGATTCTGAAGTTAAGGCAAATGCCCGTATGCAGACTCAGTCTGACAAGGACGTTTTTGCAGAAGGCAGAATCGGCGGCGGCTTTCCCCTCACATTTACCGGAAACTTTTCAATTTACCGTACCACAGGAAACTCTCCCTTCGAAATCAATTTTAACCACGAAAGCTATGAAGGGCTTGGCGGCAACAAGGCTCAGGACGGATACTTTTTAAGGACAACCGGTGTAAGCGCACTCAAGGAATTTAACAGTGCCACAGCCCGCAACAAACTTTCTGCGACCTACGTTACCGGCAACAACGGCCTCCAGCTCAACAGCCCGTCTTTTACGGACGAAGTTCAGCATTCAATTGTGCTCGACTACGACGGAAACAAGAGCTTTAAGAACGGCATGTTCATTGCAGGCGGGGTCGGCGGCTCAGTTTACAACCGCTATGGAACGACCTACAAAGGCGCCGCCGATACCGCATACGCATTTGAAACTTCTGCAAAAACACTGTGGTTAAACCCGAATTTTGGATTTGGCTGGATGAACAATAAATTTCTGATTGGCTTTGACGCCGCCTATTCAACTGAGTTGAATCTGAAGGCAAGTGACAGCCTTGAAAAAGCTCCCCACGCCTCAAGTGCCGAAAGCGTTCACCGCGGTCAGTTTACAATCAATACAAGTTACACTGCTGACCACGCAGACATCTGGGCAA
>DLYJ01000015.1 GCA_003447785.1 Treponema sp. | reverse complement strand
ACCTTATTCAGAAAGACGGCTTAATAAAGCTTCTTAAAAAAGTAGACTCAATCTAAGCCCTGACGCCGCGAAGTTCCTCAACAAAAGTTTTAATTCTATCCAGGGCGATTTTAATCTTATCGATACTTGTCGCATAACAGCAGCGGATGTGACCTTCGCCGCCTTCTCCAAACACGCTTCCTGGTACTACAGCGATGCTATACTTCTGGAAAAGCTGCATTGCAAATTCTTCGCTTGATAACCCTGTGCTTGTAATATCAGGGAACATGTAAAAAGCGCCGGTCGGTTCCGGAACAGGAAGACCCATATCAACAAATGCCTTGTACATCAGATTGCGGCGCTGTTCGTAACTTACACGCATTTTTTCCACATCATTCCAGCCCGAACGCAGGCCTTCAACAGCCGCATACTGACTGAAAATAGGAGCACAAATTGTGTTGTAACCGTGCAGTTTTACAATCTGGCCAAGAAGTTCAGACGGGGCGGCAATATAACCGATACGCCAGCCTGTCATGGCAAATGATTTTGAAAAACCGTTCAGGATGATTGCGTAATCTTTCATTCCCGGGAAGGAACCGATGGAAGTATGTTTTGCGCCATCATATGCAAGTTCGCAGTAAATTTCGTCGCTGATACACCAGATTTGGTTTTCTACGACAATTTTTGCGATTTTTTCAAGTTCAGCGGCAGGAATCATTGTTCCTGTGGGGTTGTTCGGCGAACAGATTATCAGGGCCTTTGTCTTAGGTGTAATTGCCTTTTTAATCTGTTCTGCTGTGGGATAAAAGCCGTTTTTCTTTGTGTTGATTGTAACAACCTTTGCCTGGCAAAGTTTTGCCAGAGGCGTGTAGTTAACGTAACACGGCTGAACAACGATAATTTCGTCATCAGGGTTTAAAATTGCGCGCAGAACGGCATCAACGCCTTCGCTTGCACCCACTGTAACGAGAATTTCATTTTTCGGATTGTAATACATGTTGTAGCGTTCCATGTATTTTGCAATCTCTTCCCTTAATTCAATCAGACCCCAGTTAGAAGTATAGGAAGTGTGACCTTTTTCCAAATGATAAAATGCTTCTTCACGGATTACCCACGGGGTAGAAAAGTCAGGTTCACCAACCGAAAGGGAAATTACATCATCATGACCGATGAGCATTTCAAAAAATTTACGGATTCCTGATGGAGGTGTTTCCATCATCAGTTTTGAAAATTTATCTTCTCTTGTATTCATTTTAATTCCTCACTGGCAACATTAAGCCATTACGCCTTCGCGACGGTCGCCTTCATCCTTAACATAGACAACGTCGTTTTCTTTGTAAGTTTTTAAGAGGAAGTGTGTTTTTGTTGAACGGACTCCCTGCAGTGTAGATAATTTGCGCGCGACAAAAAGCGCGACTTCCTGCAGACTGTCGCCTTCGATTACAACTTTAAGATCATAGCCGCCGCTCATCAAATAAAGGGATTTTACCTGAGGAAAGCGGTAAATACGGTCAGCGATTCCGTCAAAACCGTGTTCACGCTCAGGCGCTACCTGGATTTCGATTTCTGCGCGGACCTTATTTTTTGTTTCCGCATCTTTTTCAGGGTCAATAATGGCGGCGTATTTGAGAATTGTTCCATCGTTTTCGAGACCAGCGATAATTGCCTTAACCTCGTCCACAGATTTTTTTGTCATTGCAGAAATGTCTTCAACCGACAAACGTGCATTCTCTCTCAATAATTCAAGAATTTCTTCTTTTCCGTCCATTATCATACCTCTTAACTTTATTGTAGCATAAAAACGAGCCGAGTTAAACTACCAGACGCAATGTGTTTCCGCAAATCCCCGTGCAGGGCCTTCCGCCACTTGCTAACGCGCGGTCGTCGCTCTGCTTCCGACTGGCTTTGCCATGGCTCCACGCCCGGGCGTACATTAATTCCCGTTGCAAAAAAGCCAATATTTCTTTATGATATAACAAATTCTACAAATGGAGTCCAAGATGGAAAAATTACGAATCCTGCTGGCAAAAGGCCGCATTTATGAATCAGTTTATGAACTTTTAAAGGACGTTGGTATTTCCCTCCATCTTCCGGAACGCACATACTTTCCCACCACAAACCAGGAAGACCTTGCATTCCAGGTTGTAAAACCACAGATTACAAGCGCACTTCTCGCAGGCGAAAAGGCTGACGTTGGATTCAGCGGAAAAGACTGGGTTTACGAAAACGGAGTACAGGATCAGGTTGAAGAAATCATGGATCTTGGCTTTGACCCGGTTCGCATTGTAGCCGCAATTCCGGAAACAGTTGATTTTGACAAACTCTTAAAAAGCGAAGTTACAATCGCAACAGAATACCAGAACCTCAGTAAAAAATGGCTTTCTGACAAAAAGGTTAAAGGCCAGATTTTCCGCACCTGGGGAACAAGCGAAGGCTTTGTTCAGGACACTCCGGATGCCCTGGCACACATTCTGATTGATAATACTGCAACAGGTTCAAGCCTCCGTGCAAACAACCTCAAAATCGTAGATACACTGATGGAATCTTCCACAAGAATGTATGCAAGTAAGGCAGCAATGGCAGACCCTCAGAAAAAGCAGAAAATTCTTGAATT
>DLYJ01000031.1 GCA_003447785.1 Treponema sp. | reverse complement strand
TGTTTTTTTCTTCCAGGTCTTCCTGACCGTTAGCCATTTTAGCGTGCTCTTACAAGTTCAACATCAAATGCGATGTAAGCACCGCCCGGGATTACGCCAGGAATTCCGTTTGGACCATATGCCAGATCAGAAGGAATTACAATTGTACGTTTTTCGCCAACCTTCATGTCCTGAACCATGATGTCAAATCCAGGAATCATCTGGCCGCCGTCAGTTACAAATTCCAGAGGTCCCCGACCCTTAGACTGATCAAATACACGACCGTCTACCAGGTAACCTTTGTATTCGCAGGCAACATTTTTGCGTCCGCCGATTTTGCTTCCGCTGCCTTCTTTTGTAGTTTTGAAGTAGATTCCGTTGCTGTCCTTAGCATATCCAGGGAAAGCTTTTTCTACTTCTGCAATTTTCTTTGCATTTGCAGCCTTTGCTTTTTCTGCGGCAGCGATTTTTGCTTCTTCAGCAAGTTTATCAAAGTCTGCCTGAGTTGCAGTAAATGCCTTTGCAGCATCACCCTGGCGAACGATTGTAAGTTTTTCGATTTTATCACCCTGCTGAACTGCGTTAACTACTTTCTGGCTGTCTGCATTTACAACCTGACCAAAAATTGTATGTTTACCGTTCAACCAGTCTGTTGGAACGTGTGTGATAAAGAACTGGCTTCCGTTTGTTCCTGGACCAGCGTTTGCCATGGCAAGGTAACCAGGTTTGTCAAAAACAAGGTCATCCCGGCATTCATCAGCAAAGCGATATCCTGGACCGCCCCGGCCTGTTCCTTCCGGGTCACCGCCCTGAATCATAAAGTCAGCGATTACACGGTGGAAAGTTAATCCGTCATAAAATGGTTTGCCTTTTGCAGCATCAAGAGTGCCTTCTGCAAGACCAACAAAGTTTGTTACTGTAAGTGGAGTTTTGTCATAAAAAAGTTCAAGAACGATTGAACCTTTAGAAGTCTGCATAATTGCAAAAACACCATCTTTTCCTTCGATTGCTTTCAATTCCTTATCCATAGATTTACATCCTCCAAAAGATATTGCAAGCAAAGTAAATATTGCTGCAAATAAATTTCGTTTCATACGCACCTCGCATGTTTTTAGTCTGCCAGCTGACCAACAAACCATCTGTATATTGAATCCACCCTAGCGTTAAAAGAATCAATCATCTTGTCTTCCAACACTGAAATTCGTGGATAATATGCCTGAACAATCAGGTAAATTAAAAATTCGTCTCCGTTATCAACGGCAACAAAATTAATTTTTATGTTGTGAGCCTTTGCTGCGGTAATAAACCCGAATTTGAGGCTTTCAAAATTGTCAAAACATACACTGACTTCGTTTTGAGTCTGATGGTAATTCAGCTTGTAGTAGCATTTGCCAAATGAATTATCATCCTGCATGCAGTAAAGAACTTTTCCCTCGGCACTGCCTTCAGTATCGTCAGCGATACGTTTTTTGCTTTTTGGACCGTCAATCAGGTAAGCGTCGTGGTACAAAATTTCTGTCTTTTTATGCCGGTTTGAATAATAAGTCTGTCCCTTCATTGTAGAAATGGAGCGGACAATTTTAGAAATTCTGCCGATATCCACGCCTTCAGGAAGCTCACTTTTTTTAAGGGCAAAAAGTTTTTCATTGGTAAGACGAGGTTTTTCATTTGAATTCCAGGTAGTTACGGCCTGACGCGCAAGAGGGGTGTCCGGAGTCAAAGTAAGTTCAACTTTGTCATCGTTTAAGAAGATATTCTGCTGAACGTTCTGTTCTCCAGACACTATGCTGCATCCAAGAATAAATAAAATACCGGGAATCAAATATTTTTTATTCATAATTCTCTTAAAATTAGTAGCTCAATCCCTTGTAAAGTACGCGTACCTGTTTGTACAGACCTTCACCTTCACTGATTGTTTCTACATCAGGAATGTCGTTCAATGTTGTGTGAATCAGGCGGCGTTCAAAAGGATTCATCGGTTCAAGAAGAATTGACTGGCGGCTAGAGCGAACTCTGTCGGCAGTTGTATAAGCAAGGTGAACAAGGCTTTCTTCGCGGCGTACGCGGTAGTTTTCTGCATCGAGAATTACACGTACATCTTCCCGGCCAAGGTGACCAGCGTAAACATTTGCAAGAAGCTGCATTGCGTCGAGGTTTTTACCTTTTCGTCCAATCAAAATTGAAGATGAAGAAGAGCTGAGTTTAATTCCGATTTTTTTGTCTTCGCGGAACATAATTTCTACAGCTACTTCGTAACCCATCTTTGTAATCATCTGGTTTACAAAATCCAGAAGTTTCTGTTCAAATTCGTCCTGGGCAAGCGGATTAGAAATTGTTTTTTTAACGGAAGAAGAACTCTTTTCCTGCTTTTCATAAGAAACAACTTCTGTGTCGCTTACTGTGTGAACGCGAATTTTTACATATCCCTTTTTGAACAATGTATTTTTCTGTGCTTCGATGATTTCAACGTCAAATTGATCTCTTTCGAGGCCAAGTTCAGCAACTGCTTTTTCAATTGCTTCTTTTTCGTTTTTTCCTTCAAATTCGTAAGTCATTATATTTCCCCTTAATTATTGAATTCAAAATTATTTCTTGATCCTGGAATTGATGTACAACTGCTGTCCGAGCTGAATCAGGTTACTGATTGTCCAGTAAAGCAGCAGTCCGGATGGAGCATTGTAGAACAGGAAGAAGAAAAGAATCGGCATACCGTACATCATCATCTTCATCTGACCTGCACTCTGGCTGGCAGTTGTACCGCCGTTATTTGTAATCTTACCAAAAAGTAACTGGCTGATTACATAAATAACAGGCAGAAGTCTGATATGGTTACCCAGCAGCGGGATATTGAATCCCAGAGTTTTTACATTATCACCGGCAGACAAGTCACTGATCCATCCCGGAATAAAACTTGCACCGCGGAATTCAAAGTAGTTGTTGAACAGGTTGTACATTGCAAACAAAATTACAAACTGGAATACCATCGGAAGACATCCGGAAAGCGGGTTATAACCGATTTCTTTGTAAAGTTTTGCTGTCTGTTCATTAAGTTTCTGCGGGTTATCCCTGTATTTTTCCTGAAGAGCCTGCATTTTTGGCTGCATTTCCTGCATTTTAACAGTTGATTTTGCAGTCTTGGCTGTAATCGGGAACATTGCAAATTTCAAAAGTGCAGTGAGGATGATAATTGAAATACCCCAGTTTTTTACTGCCTTATTGATAAGTTCAAGAAGGAATTTAAGAATG
>DLYJ01000075.1 GCA_003447785.1 Treponema sp. | reverse complement strand
ATGGGCGAAGTTGCCGCCATGCTTGTAAAATACACGATTAATGAAGAAATCGTCCGTCTGCACAGTCATTTGCAGGCTTTGAGAAAAGAATTCAACGATAATCCGGTTCCCGGAAAGCGAATTGACTTTATCTGTCAGGAAGCAAACCGCGAAATCAACACAATCGGAAGCAAAAATCAGTTTACGGAAGTAGGGGCTATGATTGTTAATGCAAAAGACGCCCTTGAAAATATCCGCGAACAGAGTAAAAATGTAGAGTAGGTTTGGAGAAAATATGTTAAGAATTGCAATCAGTGGAAAATCAGGCTGCGGAAACACAACAGTAAGCGGCCTTCTGGCAAAAAAACTTGGAATTACACTCATTAATTATACTTTCCGTCAGCTTGCCGCAGAAAAGGGACTCACCCTTGCACAGGTAATCGAAAACGCAAAAACTGACGACTCTTATGATATTTATGTAGACAAACATCAGGTAGAACTTGCAATGGCACAGTCCTGCGTTCTGGGCAGCCGTCTTGCCATCTGGATGCTCAAGGAAGCTGATTTAAAGGTTTACCTTATTGCAAGCGACGAAGTCCGTGCAAGCCGCATTTTTAACCGCGAAGGCGGGGACCTTGAACAGATCAGAAAGTTTACCCAGATGCGCGACAGGGAAGACTCGAGCCGCTACAAAAAACTTTACAATATCGACAATACAGACTACGACTTTGCCGACCTTAAAATCGACACTTCAAAATACAATCCTGACCAGATTGTTGACATCATCATTGATGAACTTAAAAAGCGCGGCCTAGTAAAATAAAGATAAAAACTCGCAATACAGCCCACCGGCACAGTTTTTCTGTCAGCTGAAAACAAATATAATTTTTCTCATTTACAAAGTTTACAAGTTTAAAATATCCTTATGTTGTATTATAATTTGTTATTATATCAGAAATACAGACAACAGGGGTATTTAAATGCGTTTAACAAAAGTTCATTCATTAATCAAAGTTGTAGTTCTCGGGCTTGTTTGCCTGGGCTTTATAGCCTGCGATAACTTTATTACTGAATCTCAGGTTAAAAAAGAAATTGAAGATGCAATTGCTTATGCAAATTCGTCAAATATTACTGTTACTGTTTCTCCTCTGAACAATCTGCACGGGCAGGTAACAACAGGTAGTGTAGTAATCGCAAAAATAGGTTATCCATTTACGGTAAACTTTGTGGTAGATGATGCATATACCTTTGGCGGATGGGCAGCTTATTCGAATTTTACTTCTATTGCAGATACTCCTTTATCAGATGAATATATTGAATTTTCAGATGAGGACGGAAAAGGTCCTGGCAAAAGTCTTAAATGTTCAGTAACTATAAAAAAGCAAATTGAAAACATTTACATTGTTCCTCTTTGCGGCAGTAAACCGGCGGTTACACTTACAGAACCTCTTGCTGCAGAAAAAGATGTAAGCATAACAACACCTCTAAAAGTTACTTTTAATAAAAAAATGGATTTATCTTCTATATTGAAAAAAGATGAAGATGGATCTGTTACAGGTTTTAAAAATTTTAAAGTCATTTATTCAAAATCAAATGATGATGGCGAATCTGATTCAAATGGCGATATAACCGATTATTTTGATGCACAAAATACTGTGCTTAAAAAAAATGGAACACAGATTGTAATTCCTTTCAAAAATAAACTTGATTCTACAAAGTGGCTCCCTTCTGCCTCTTATATAACGGTAGAACTTGGGGCAAATCTTTCTGCAGCTACTTCCGAAGGAGGGGCTGTACTTGATACCACATACACATGGACCTTTGTCACAGGAACTACAGCAGATGTGAAAGGCCCTGCAATCAAATCCTCTGCTTTAGCATTAACGAATGGAACTTCTGAAAAAACACTGGAGTCGAAAAACTGGAATGACTGGGCAGATTTTCAGAATTATCGTGTAGCAGCTGATTACGATTCTTTTAAATACAGTATTACAGCAGATGACTCTTTAACCGGAGACACCGGAGTTTTGCGATATGAAGTTATTCAGCGGCTTATGTATGCAGATAAAGGTGCTAAACTTCCAAATGGTACAGTTCTTGCAACGGCAACTCAGTTCTTCAATAAAAATGGTGAATGGAATGATATTTTGGGCTGTTCTAAAAATGATTTTGAAGTGGCCACAGAAATTGACGGCAATGAGAGTGGTGTTGAAAACAAAGTTATTTTATTAGATGAACTTTTTACAAAATATTCAACTGATGGTATTTATCAGATAACACTTACAGCAGTTGATGCACTAGAAAATTACAGTGATGTTCCTGCAACTTTCTATTTTGTCCGCGATACAACATCACCTTGTCTTAGTACAAACCTGAATAATATAAGTGTAAACGGCGGCTTTGTAGTTTCGGATGGAACTGTAAACGGTAGATATGCAAAGACTGGAAAAGAAGAAATCACTTTTGTTCCTAAGAAAACAATTGTTGATGAAGGACTTTTCAGTGTAAACGGAAACTCTTTGCAGACCGCAAGTAAAACTGTTGAATGGAAGATTAGTTTTTCTACCTCTTCTACAGAAAATACTCACTCCGTTTCTTCTGAATA
>DLYJ01000085.1 GCA_003447785.1 Treponema sp. | reverse complement strand
TCCCCTGTACGAGAGATGCTGAATCAAGTTCAGCATGACACACACAGAGGAGCTGACCAATAAGTTCGTTGCATGGCGTCATTCCGAACTCGTTTCGGAATCTATGCACTATATCTAGCACAGATGCTGAAATAAATTCAGCATGACAATACTTTTTGGTCAGCCCCGACACACGCAGATGCCGAATCAACTTCGGAATGACATTTCTTTTTAAGCTCGACGGCAACCTCAAATTACACTTTCCAGAGCTTGTCTCATTCTTTACTAATTCCAGATTGTCAGATATAATTTTTTACCAAAGGAGTTTCTATGGAAAAAAATCAGCTTGCCGGCATCTTACTGTGCCTGACAGTATTTTCACCATGCTTTTCACAAAACAGCAATGAAGTTTTTCCCAAAAGAATACAGGAGCAGCTTCAATTAAAAAAAAGGGAGATAGACACGGAGGCAAAGACCACGGATGTTGTTTTCCGCCAAATGGAGCGCTATGTTTTTGACGAATATGGAAGGGAAATCTTTTACGAAGACTTGAGTTCAAGAGACGGATTTCCAGTCTTTGATGAAAGAAACAGGAATTCCATAACTTTTAGGATTAACGACAAAAGCCGCACAAGCACTTATGACAAAATGGGAAACAAAACTTCAAGCCTCATTGAACGCTACGGCAAAGACCCCATACAGTGGCAGAGAGACTATGACAAAAACAATAAACTCATTCATTCCAAAGGCCACCCTGATGACGAAAGACTAAGCGAAGTATGGTATGACTCGGAAGGAAGAATTACCCACGCCATCTATTCAGATGGAAATGAAGAATGGTTTGCTTTTGACAAAGAAGGCCGCATCATCTCAGAAAAAAACAGGACATCAAAAGACTCTCCAATAAATGAAACCAAAAGAAAATATGACAAAAATGGTAATCTTCTTTCAGAGGTCGTAAAATACGGAAGCAAAGTTGAATCATCAATCTCAAACAAATACGACAAAAACGGAAATCTCCTTTATTCAATAGAAAAAGACTACGACTCAATAAAGGAAGTAAAATGCAACTATAATAAAGACGGCCTCATCACAAGTACCTCAACAGAGCGACGCTACTACGAAGATGATACATACAAAGAACTGCTTCCCGAAACAGAAAGAGAAAGTGCGGAATATTTTTACGACGAAAAAGGCCGGCTGATTAAAAAGTCAGAAGTCTTTTCTTATGAAGAAGAGCCTGAAGACGACGGACAGATGGACACCACTTACATTTACAATGAGGAAGGAAAGCTTATTAAAGAAGTTGCCACGGGATTTTTTACAAACACACCGGAAGATAATTTTACTTTGGAAAAAAATTACTATTACAAAGAAAACGGCAACTGGGGCTACACAACAAGCGATGGCCAAATCTTTGAGTTCTACCCCGACGGAAAAAAAGCAATAGAAACAGAAAATAAAAGAAACACCTACTGGTATGACACAGAAGGAAGAGAAATTCACTGGCAGACAAAAGAAGACGGTATTCTCAGGCATGAATCTTTTTACGCCTATGATGATTTTGGAGAAGAAAGCAACGTAAAAGGTATTGATTACGACAAGGAAGGAAATTTTTTCTCAGACTATGAGCTCACAACAGAAAGGGACAGCGAAGGAAGGATCATCCACTACAAGGCCTATGAATCAAGAGGATCTGTCTTGGATAATCACGAGGAATGGTATGAATATGACAGCCACGGGAACCAGATTTTTTACAAGCAGAGCCGCCCCACTTATGATGACTATATCTTCAGCTGTGAATACCAGTATGATGAAAAGGGCAACGTAACTTTTTACAAAGACTCTGAAAAAATGAAATGGGTAAAGTATGATGAACACTCCTTCCCGACATATTTAAAACTCAAGTCCTATCATGCAGGGGGATTTTTCACCTACAACGACAAGGCGTTTTACACGGAGTTTTTCTTTATAAACAAATATTCCTTCCACAAAAACGGAAGGGTTAAGGAATGTGTGCGCTACTATTTTGAAAACCCAAACTATCATCAGAACGGAGACTACTCTCTTGTTCTGGAACGGCAGCCCAACGCAAACGAGTAAAGTGAAACTATAAAATATTTCTGGAGAAAAAAATGAATAAAAAAACACTTGCACTTCTTATTTTGTTTTCATCCCTTCTTTCGATTTGCCAGGCCCAGCGTACACTGCGTTATGCAATAGACTCAGACGGAAACCTTATCATTGGAGAATACAGCATTCCTCATGACAAATGGGGTGAGCCGAATGTAAGCGACCCGTCTGTTCCAAACCTTGACGTTCCAACATCTGTGGCCGGAAAAAAAGTTGTGGGCATTGCAAGAAAAACCTTTTACGGAGACCACACCCTGCGCACGGTAAACATTCCTGCAAGCATAACTTACATTGGAGAAGATGCATTTACCAATTGTGAGGGCATAGAAAAATTCACCATCGCAAAAGACAATCCCCGTTACAAATATGAAAACAATTTTATCATTGACAAAATCAACAATCGAATCATCTCCGTTCTTAAAGCAGATGAAGAAATGATTATTCCAGAGGGCATTACAGAAATCCCTGATGATTTTTCTTCTTTTACAAACAGCATAAAAAAAGTGACTCTCCCGGAATCAGTCACACGCATTGGAGACAAGGCCTTTTACCATCAGTATGACCTTACTTCAATCAACATTCCTAAAAAACTTGAGTACATTGGAGACAAGGCTTTTGAAAAATGCCAGAGCCTTTCAGCGGATGTCCTTCTTCCGGAGACTCTTACTTATCTTGGAAAAGAAGCATTCAAGGAAACGAAAATTACTTCCGTAAGCCTTCCCTCAAATTTTGAAAGCCTTGCTGACGGTGCATTTACTTCCTGCCATGAACTTGCAAACGTTAATTTTTCAAAAAACCTCAAGTACATTGGCAATGAGACATTTTCCGGCTGCAACGGATTTAAAAACTTTAAGATTCCCGACACTGTAGAAAAGTTCGGAAAGGATGCTTTCTCCTACACAAAATTTGTCGAGCTTGTAATTCCAAAAGCAATGACAGTTATTTCTGATGATTCCTTTCAGTTTGCCACAATCGAAGAAATTATTTTTCATCCCGGCGTAAAAAGGATTGGAAACAGTGCCTTCTACAAAGCAAAAATTCCTGCCCTAAAGATTCCCAAAACTGTTGAGTCCATAGGAAGGTCGGCATTTACTGAATGTGGTATCCGCTCTCTGGTAATTGAAAAAGGCGTAAAGATAATTGAATCAAGTGCTTTTGCACACAACGACCTTGGTGAGCTGGTTCTGCCGGATACAATTACTACAATTGGTTCCGGTGCCTTCTACTGGTGCAGAATCAGAAAACTTACACTTCCTAAAAAAATTACCAGCATTGGAGCTTCTGCTTTTGAAAGTAACCTTCTTACGGAACTTGAGCTTCCCAAAACTGTCAAACACATTGCTGAAGCCGCTTTTCAGGGAAACTCTCTTTCAAAAGTAATTCTTCCTGCAAAACTTGAGTACATCGGTGACAGGGCTTTTATGACAGACGACTACAATGGAGAAGAAAAACTTGGACTTATAAAAATTCCTGCAAGTGTAAAATACATGGGAGTCAACCCCTTCTGCCGCAGAACGGTTGTACTTGTAAAGAAAGGTTCCGCCGCAGAAGAATGGTGCCAGAACCCGGCCAACAGAAAATACATCCAGGGCTGGGACTACTACTAGCTGCCAACACCCGTGAACCTGTCAAAACATTTGTAGATGCTGAATCAAGTTCAGCATGACACACGTGGATACCGCATCAAGTTCAGCATGACATTTCATAGCCGTCACCATGAACTCTTCAAAACACTCATGGATGTCGAATCAAGTTCGTCATGACATGACACTCTGCGGGAGGTATGACTTTTCACAGCTGTCACCCTGAACTTGTTTCAGGGTCTCTTGGGATTTTATTCATCCTGCGCCAGGTCTCTCCAGTCTTTGTTAAAATCATTTACCAGTTTATTTTTCCATTCTCGGTGCCAGTTTTTTAACTGTTTTTCCCTGACAATGGCCGCTGATATATCATTGCACTCTTCAAAGTATACAAGTTTTGTGCAATTATACTTGTCCGTAAAACCTTCGTATTCATGATTTTTATGCTGAGCAACCCGCTTATGCAAATCACTGGTTACACCTATGTACAGAACTTCGTTTGATTTATTTGTCATAAAATAAACATAACCTTTTTCTGCCATAGCAGGCTCCTTTGCTAAAACATTTGTAGATGCTGAAACAAGTTCAGCATGACACTCATGGATGTCGAATCAAGTTCGGCATGACATTTTATGCTTGGCTGACACACAGAGGACGGCATGACATTGCTATCACCCGGCATGGCAGTCTCCCCTTTGCGTGACATGGCTGTTCCACTACAGTTTCTCCAACTCTTCTTCGGTGTAGTATTTGGTGAGTTCGAGAAGGTTGAAGCTGCGGTCGGTGCAGTTTACGGTTATGTCAAGGGACTCATCGGAGTCGTGGGTGAAGCTTTTCTTGAACTCTTCTGCAGTGCCTTTATACTTGATTGTTTTAAGGGCAGGACTGTTAGTGAAAGTTCTGGTGCTGAGTTTTTTTACTCCCTTTGGCAGAACAATTTCTTTAACGCCTGAGTCCGCAACAAACTCGATGCCGATTTCCCTTACAGAATCCGGAACAAGAAGAGATGTAAGATTTTTGCAGCCCTTGAATGTTTCCTTTCCGATAAGCGTGAGTTTTGCAGGCAAGGTAACACTTGTAAGGCTTGTGCAGCCGGCAAAGGCTTCATCCCGGAGCTCCAATAAATCAGGCGGCAGGCATGGGGCAGAAAGTTTCTCACAGCCGCTAAAGGCTCTATAACGAATTACAGTAACGCTGTCGGGAATATAGATTTTTTCAATTCCACTTTTGCTGAACATCGAAGAAAAAATTGCAGGAATGTCCTGTGGGAGCTTAACATTCTTAAGGGAAGTGCAGCCAAGAAAAAGGGAACCGTAAGCCTGGTCAGCCCAGCTTTCTAAAGCAGTCGGATAATTCATTCCTTCAGGAAGGGTAATGTTGTCAAGACTTGTGCATCCGGCAAAAAAACTTCCTGAAAGAGCTTTTGTCCCTTTTGGAAAAGTAAAAGTCTTAAGGCTGGTACAGTCTTTAAAAATGCTTCCTC
>DLYJ01000155.1 GCA_003447785.1 Treponema sp. | reverse complement strand
CCGCTAACGCGGAGTTTTTAAAGGAGAACTAAATGTACGAATACAAAGTAGAAGGCGGAATTCCAATCCGCGGAACAATCGCAGCAAGCGGCAACAAAAACTCCGCTCTTCCTTGTATTGCAGCAGCAATTTTAACCGACGAGCCGGTAATTTTACGCAATATTCCGGCAATTGAAGACACAAACGTAATGCTCCTGATTCTTCAGTCTCTCGGAGCAACTGTAGAAAACGCAGGTGACCACGTATGGAAAATCCACGCTGCGAAAATCGAAAAAAATGACATTCCGGCCGAATTGAGCAAGAAAATCCGTGCTTCAATTCTTTTTGCAGGCCCGCTCATCGCCCGCACAGGAAAGGCAATCATGCCTCCGCCCGGCGGAGATGTAATCGGACGCCGCCGCGTGGATACTCACTTCCTCGCACTCCAGGAACTCGGTGCCGTAATCACTGCCAACGGACCATTCTCTTTCACTGCAAACAAGCTCGTCGGAGCCGACATCTTCCTTGATGAAACATCGGTTACCGCAACAGAAAACACAGTTATGGCAGCCGTTCTTGCAGAAGGCAGAACAAAGATTACCAACGCCGCTTCTGAACCTCACGTTCAGGATTTATGCAATATGCTGGTAGCCATGGGAGCAAAAATCAGCGGAATCGGTTCAAACATTCTTATAATCGACGGCGTTAAAAAACTGCACACAGTTGACTTTACAATCGGACCAGATTTTATGGAAATCGGTTCATATATCGGTCTTGCGGCCGCAACAAAGGGTTCAATTACAATCACCGGAGTTCGCTCAGAAGACATGCGTCCGCTCCGCGTAGCTTTCGGCAAGCTGGGCATCCGCTGGACCATCGAAGGTGACAGACTGAGTGTTGATGTGGGCCAGGAAATGAAGGTTAACACAGACCTGGGCGGCATGATTCCAAAAATCGACGACTCTCCGTGGCCGGGATTTCCGCCTGATTTGACTTCCATCATGACTGTCGTTGCAACCCAGGTTGAAGGAACAGTTTTGATTTTTGAAAAAATGTTTGAAAGCCGCATGTTCTTTGTTGATAAACTTATCAGCATGGGCGCACGAATCACACTCTGCGACCCGCACCGCGCTGTAGTTTCGGGACCGAGCGTTCTCCACGGAGACCACCTTGTAAGCCCGGACGTTCGTGCAGGCATGGCAATGGTAATCGCTGCAATGGCGGCTCACGGCGAGTCAACAATCAGCAATATTTATCAGATTGAACGCGGCTACGAACACCTTGTAGAAAAACTCCAGAGCCTTGGAGCAAAAATCAAGCGTGTAGAAATTGAATAGATTTAATTTGCAAATCTTTGAATAATAACTTCGTATGCTTTCTGAACGCGGATAAATTCCGCGTCATTTTTTTCTGTCCCGCTGTCCGGATGAAATTTTGCGGCGAGTCTCCTGTGAGCCCGTTTAACCTCATCAAGGGGTGAATCTTTATTCAGGCCGAGAACGAGGTATGCATTTTCTGCTTCATCATTCTGCACCGAGTAATTGAGCAATGATGCAAGGTAAACAGAGGGTTTTTCGCCCTTGTCTTCGTCCCAGGCAAATTCCGAGCCGCGTAAAAACGCAAAAATCTCTGTCACGGGAACAAGTGTTTCCTTTTCATGCAGCAGAACTGAAGCAAGGTTTTCTACGGCAAGATCCTTGTTAAAGTCTTCGATTATTGAAGAACGGCAGATTGAATTCCAGTCGGCTTTAAAGCGGGGACCAAACACAAGGGCTGCCCCCCGTGCCGCACTGGCACTGTCACCAAGACACCAGCATGCAAGCGCGCACGCATACACCGCTCCCGGAAAAGGTTCATTTTTGTTTAAAACCCGCTTTCCTCCCTTGAGGACGTTTTTGAGGGAGCGCTCGTCTTTAATCCTGTTAACGATGAGTTCAACAAAAAAGCCCGTAAAAAGACCTGCTATTGCTCCGTAGGGACCTGCCAGAAGGCCGATGCATACGCAGACAGCAAAAATCCAGTGCCGTTTAAGCAAATCAAGAAGAATTAAAAGTGTTTTCCGGGCAAAAGCTTTGATATTCAATTTAGAACTTACGCCGACTTTTTAAATACAAAATGCAGTGAAACGACAACGAGTACAACCGCGTAAATCACGAATGCCACAAGCAGGGCCGAGTTTCCAGCACATGCTGCAAAGGCAAAGGTACAGAGCCCGGTAACAGTCAGTATCAGCTGAATAAAAATATCAATAATCACAGTACAGAACGGCAGGGCAAAAATCCATACAAACTTGAATACCTGGTCTTTTCTGGTGCGGAGGTTCCATGCAACAGATGCAAGAATCACAAGCACAATCAGCATAATCAGCGGATAGGTCAACCGTTTAATCATCATTGAATTAAACACTTCGCCCGAGTATCCCAGGTTCTGCGCCGCCGAACTCATCTTTACCAGGGCATCGAGACGCATTTTATCAGGGTCGCCGTACAAATCGCAGGCAGTGTTAAAATCTTCAAACCGCATCGAAAGCACAAGGGAGTTTTCGTTTTTCTGATTTTCCTTTGTAATATATGGTGCGTATTCCCAGACAGGACCGCTTCGCTTTCCCCGCATATTGCGGTCAATGCTGTCCAGCATCAGATACGGAACAGATTTATATTCTGCTTTTAAGCCGAGGTTTTCCCGGGTTTCTTCGTCAAAGTTATTAACCGGCACGGAAAGAAGTTTTACGTAAGGCACGCTTACACTTCTGACAAAGGAACCGTTTTTACCGAAGGTTGTCATGTTAAAGCCACGCAAGTACTGAACCATTCGTCCGCCGTCGCTTACAGGCGTAATTCCGCGGATGTAGATAACATCAGTTACACCGCCGTCATGCTTGATTGTAAAGTAGACGTCCATATAATTTTCAAAGGTCTGGAGACGGTCAGTTTCATCAATAAAGAAACACTGGCTCTGAACGCGCTTTTTTGCAATTTCAAGATACTGGGTAACATCAGGGTCGCTGGACCAGGATTCGTCCTCGGCTGCAATTTCCATAAACTGATAGTATGATTCAACATTGTCGCCTTCAGAAAGTGCCTTATAAGCCCTGCGCTTTTTTTCAAACAGGAGCTGGTCACGGTCCTTTTCAAGTTTAGGAGCGCCCATAAGGTTGTTCCATGCAACTGAAGCAAGACGTTTTGCTTCCCTGAGATTTGAATCCATGCCGCTTCCGCTGGAGATTGCAAGCTGAGCGTAATAATGGCTGTCAAACCACTTGTTGTGCTCTGCCGCTTCCTTTGACTTTCTAATCAGGGAAGTTACAGTTTCGCCCCTGGCTTCAAGATAAGGAAGGAGCTGGTTTGCAGTTTCTACCGGAGTTTTAGGAGCTTTTTTAATGGCCTTGAGTACCGCTTCACTCTTATCGATCAATTCACGGGCCTGAATACTTTTAGAATCAATCTTGATTGCCTGAGTTCCATATCTATGGGCAAGAGTATGATTATTTTCGGCCAGAGCTTCCTGGCCGTTTTTGATGTATTCACTTAAAAGATGGGGAGCACGTTCAAGATAATCCTTTCTGCGCGCAATCATCGGGCTCAAAATCTCGCTTGTAACGGTCATAATTGCAACAAGACAAACTGCTACAATCAGAACGTGCTTAAAGTTTGACATAATAACGCGGCTGAATCTCATCAGGGCTTTCTGGGCGTCCTTTCCAAAATCTATGGCAAATGCAAGCACAAAGGCTGCCGCAAGAGTTGCCGGAAGAATTCTGAAAAAGAAGATAAATGCACGGCAGAGAATCCAGCTGGTTTTTGCACCTTCAAGGAGAGTCGGAAGATGACCGAGCACAGTTGCAGTTATCAGACAGGCAGCAAAGGCCAGAACTGTATACGAAAAAATGATTCCTAAAATACGTCTCATACCAGTTCGTCCTCCGTTTCTGTTTTACTTTTAAAGATAAAAAGTAAAATTCCTGTCAGTGTAAGAAGTGCAAAAATTATAAAATTGACAAAGTTTATAAATAAGTCAGGTGAATGTATGATTGAATTAAAGAATCCGCCTGTCACGGGAGTATCCACAATCAGTTCATTCCATTTGCCGGTAACCGAACTGAACAGATAGCCCTTGTAATACGCCCAGTTTACAACACAAACCAGAAGTCCCGTAAAAAAGGCTGCGAGAGCGTCAATCAGACTCCATGCGCTGAAGTTTTCAAAGGCAATGCAGGAACCAAGGGCAAGTGCAAGGCATAAAAACAAAAGCCAGTGGGCAAAGGAATCATTCCAGGCGGCCTGTGCCTTGTCCCGCAGAACTGAATATAATTCCAGCGGGGCTAAAATCACAAAAGGAAGCTTAACGGCATCACGGATAATTGAATCTGCAAACTGTCCCGAAAAATCAGCGTCGATTATTGAATTTGAGAATCGGACAACACTTCCCTTCTCGCCCGTAATTCCGGTTAAATCGATGTACAGACCGTCAGCCTTGCCATCTTCCTGAACCCGGGAAAAATAAAAAACTCCGCCCGACTCCGGCCTGAAAAAGCCCGGAGACAAAAATGGAACTTCATAAGTTTTTGCGTACTTTTCTTCATATTTGTGTAACAGGGTAAAACTTGAAGGAATCAGAATCAGCCAGACAATCAGTCCAGAAACAACATAAACAGCGAGTCTGATAACCGGATTTTTTTTATGGCGCAAACCATAGACAATCATCAACGCCAGAACAATGACACAAACCAGGGGGAGCGAAATCAAAAGTCCCCTGATATAAAAATCCCAATTAAAAAAGGCAAAACTTTCTCCACAAACCAGCAGGGTCAGATTGCAGCAGATCATAAAGATGAATGCGGCGGCAAGAGTTCCACAGGCAGTCATGAGGAAAAAATACATAAACATTGTTAAAGCGTTTTTCATCATTTTCAGTATACTCCGCAACAAACCTGAGCACAACTCACTTTCTAATCACAAGTTATCCACAGGTTGTCAACACAAACTTTCGTTAGTTTCTAAATTTTCGGCATTTCTAACTCACAATATTAAAAGAAATTATAAGTTTTTTTGGCCTTAAAAATTAAATATTTCCTTGTATTATATAGATTTAGGCTAAATATAACAAAATTCAACTTAACTTATTATATTAGATAGAATTAGCGTTTTGACTAGTATTTTTGCCTATACAGGCAGTTAGAAACAAGTTATCCACAAGTTAGGCACAGGCAAAAAAAAGCTCCGTTTTAGCAACGGAGCGTTGATTTTAGCCCAGGAAAACCTGACCCTGCTGGTCGATGGCAAGGATTGATTTACATTCAGAGCAGCGGAAACGTCCGCTTCTTGAAGCCTTAAGGCGTTTAGAACATACAGGACAGCTGAACACTTTAGGGAATACGCTTTCTGTAACAGGAGCGCCCTGCTTAAAGAAGTTAACAGCGTCTGACATTGAATCCTTGATATTAAAGAACTGGCTGAATCCAAGCAGCTGGAATACTTCGTATACCTTTGGCTGGATTTCGAGAAGAACAATGTCTCCTCCCTTTGGCTTTACCATTTTAAGGAATGCGGTAAAAGAACCGATACCAGTTGATGATACATAGTTAAGCGATGCGCAGTTGAATATAAGGTTTTTATATCCGGCTTCTACAACCTTAGAAATTCTCTTCTGGAAGAAACTTGAGTTATAGGTATCGATGTAACCATTCAAATAAATTGTAAGACAGTTCTCAACTTCTGAGATTTTTTCCAGATTGATTTTGAGGCTGTCATCTTTTTCATCGTTAAAACCAGGAACAAGGTTGTTATTATTGCTCATAGATCTCCTACCATTTATAAACTCATTTTAAACTAAAAAGCCATACTATTCTTAAAAGAATACTACAAAAATCACCATTATGTCAAATTCAAGGCATTATTCCTGCCCAAATTTGCACTCAAACCGCGGTCTAAACGCAATAAAACGCCATTTAAATCACCGTTTGAAAGAAGAAACTCAGCTGCCGAAGCAACACTTTCTTCCTTTATCAACTTACCGCCCGGCATTTTTTTTGCAAGCTCAGTTTTCTGCTGCGGACCAATATATTCTGTATCAACAAAGCCAGGCATAATGGCATTACAGGTTATTCCGTAATCCGCATAATTTGATGCAACAGATTGAACCAGTATTCCCAGGGCGCTTTTTGCACCGGCATAGGCAGCATTGGTTTTATACTCTGTTCTGAAAGAAGTGCCCGTTCCACCAAAAAGCAAAATCCGGCCCCACTTCTTATTCATCATATTTTTTAATGCGGAACTTACGAAAAATCCGGGAAGAGCATAATTCAAAAGACTCATGTCCTTCCACTGCTGCGCTGTCATCTGATCTACACTTTCCTGAAGAAAGGGACCATAACAGACACATAAAATATCGGCAACCGAAACAAACTTGTTTAGCAAAGTTGAATCAATATTTAAAAAATCTGTTTTTTCAAGGTCCAGATTTACAGTTTTTACATTTGAATTGAATTGTTTTTGAAGTTCATCCGAAACTTTTTTGAGCTTTTTGTCGTCCCTGCCGTGAATTGTCAGAGAGGCACCGTTTCTGGCGAGGATTTTAGAAATCTCAAGTCCGATTCCGCCGCTGCCTCCGATTACAACCGCAGTTTTTCCTTCAAAAATATTCATATATATTATTGTAGCACAAAAAATCAAAAAGAATTAGACTTATACAAAAATAACAAAGGAATTTTATGAATCTGGATAATATCACAGTGGTCCTTGTCAGACCTGACGAAAGCCGCAATATTGGTGCAGTCTGCAGGGCAATGGCAAACAATAACATTCACGACCTGCGCATTGTAGGAAAAAAATCCGACTACGACGAAGAGCGCGTCCGCATACTGGCAATTCATGCCGCATACATCTGGGAAAACGCCAGATTTTTTAATTCAATTACAGAGGCAACCGCTGACTGTTCAATCGCCGCAGGAACCACACGACGCCGCGGCAAAAAGCGCGCCGACAAACTTCTCCTTCCAGAAGAATTTGCAGAACTCTGCGACAAAAGCGGCGGAAAAATTGCAGCGGTTTTCGGCAACGAACGCACGGGCCTTACCGATGAAGAAGTTCTAGAGTGCACAATCGGAGTCACAATTCCATCCTCTCAAGAATTTGCTTCCCTCAACCTCTCTCATGCAGTACAGATTATCTGCTACCATCTTTTCAGACAGCAGGGCAAAGTTTCGCCGGGCTACACACCCATCGACCTTAAGCGCCTGGACAAAACTGTAGACACAATCAGCCGTTCCCTCAAGCAGGTTGGTTTTTTCAAGGTTGCAGGCCAGGCCGACATGGAACGCTTCTGGCGCGGACTTTTGTCCCGGGCAGTTTTGAGCGAAGGCGACGCGTCATATATCGAAAAAACCTTTACAAAAATTGCGGGCCTGAACAGTAAAAATTCAACTCAAAAATAGTCTGCCCCGATTATCCTGTCTTCGCACAAAATACTTGCCGTGCGGAGGCAGTTTTCAAGTTCGCGGATATTGCCGGGCCAGTCACGTTTTTTAAGCTTTAAAACTGCGTCGGCTCTCAATGATTTTTGAATTTTTTCTTTCTTAAAAAAGTCTTTGGCAAGCTCTTCAATGTCTTCCCTGCGCTCACGGAGCGGCGGAACTTCGATTACAAACTGATTTATCCTGTAATACAAATCCTGCCTGAACCGTTTTTCATTTATCATCTGCTCCAGGTTGGCGTGGGTTGCAAAAATCAGCCGGACGTCACAGTGATAAACCTTATCGTCACCCGGTCTACGGTATGTTCCGTCCTGGATGACCTGAAGGATTTTTGCCTGCATAGCGGGACTCAGCTCGCCGATTTCATCCAGAAAGAGCGTTGATTTGTCCGCACTGGCAAAAAGTCCCATTCTTGAACTCACACTGCCCGTGTACGCACCTTCGGCAACTCCAAACAATTCGCTTTCCGCAAGGCCTTCTGCAATTGCAGCCACATTCTGGCTTACAAAGGGCCGTCCACAGCCGGAACGGGCGCTTAATTCGTGAATTACACGGGCAATTAAAGTTTTACCGCAGCCACTTTCTCCACGCAGAAGAACAATCACGTCTTCTTTTGCCGCAATTAAAATCTTTTCCTTTAATTTTTGAACTGCCGGGCTGGTTCCCGCAATTTTATCAAGGGGGTTAATTGTCTGTCTGTCAGCATTTTGAAGTTCATCCTGTAAAGTAAACAGCTCGGGACGGGTTTTTATAAGGTGTTTCAGTCCAAAGGGCATGGAAATTGAACCGGACTTCTGGCGGCATAATCCAAGTTCAATTTTAGAAGAAATAAAAACGACATTATGATTGAATTTTTCGCACAAAAACCGGATTTTAATTTTGTCTTCTTCTGCAAGCCTTGAGTCTGCCAGCAGTGTAAAATAATGATCTGATTTTAAGAGGTTACACAGCAGTTCAAAAGAGTCCAGCACGCACGCATCTGCATGCTTTTCCAGACACGAGGTACACAGCCTTCTGAACTTCTTGTCCCAGGAGAATACAATTACTTTTTTCAATAGACGAACTTTTAAGCCGACTTCTTAAAAATTCTATACCACACAAGTAAAAGTATATATCGAATAAACGGAAATACAAGAAATAATTTGAGAGGGTTTCTTACGATTTCTGACCAGATTTCCAGGCCTTTGTCAAAGGTCTTTTCACTTACGCGTTTGATTCGTTCCGAGAAAATTCCCACAGCTTCCCGGTAGTAAAGAAAGATACTCTGAGAAAAATTGTTGCGCCTTACATATGGCCAGAGATTTTTTTCCTTAATGCCTTCGCTCAAAAGCACGAGTGAAGGAGAAGCCTTGTAAATTGCCTGCACGATGTCCGGTTCAATTGAACGGGGATAATAGCCCACATAGCGTCCGACGATTGCAAGGTTCGGGAAGGTTTCGCGGACGTTGCGTTCTGCCTGCATGAGCGACTTTTTGTGACCGCCCAGAAGGTAGAGTGATTTATAGTGGCTTTCCATGATGGAAAGAATGTTTATTACGGCGTTAAAAGGATTGTAGCGGACAGGAATGCTTTTCTTAAGGAATTTTGCGCCCCAGATAATCGATTTTGAAACCGGCAGAATCAGGTCAGCCGCATTAAGACACTGGCAGAAATCTTTTTTCTGGTTACGGCCTTTTAAAAGATCCCAGATGGAAAGAAAAATAATCTGTTTTGTTCCTGGTTTTGCAATTATTTCCAGGATTACGTTTTCCAGGTCTTCGTTGTTGCAGACATCAACAGGAACACCAAGCAGTTTTATTCTTTCGATTGCCATAAATTTTTCTCCAGAACCGCACTTTGTACAGCTGCAATGCCGTACAGGGCAGCGGTTTCGCACCTCAAAATATTAGTATCAAAATGAACGGGTGTAAATCCACCGTTCTGTAAAAGTTCAATTTCCTGCGGACTGATTCCACCTTCTGCACCACAAACTATAGCGCATTTTTTAATTTGTTCAAACTGACCGGCAAGTTTATGAAGGCTGGTTGTTTTTTCCGAGCGCTCGTACAAAACACAGGCCATTTCTGAGCCGGACCCGTCCTGACAAACGCTCTTCCAGTATTCAAGGGCGTCTTCGGGAGACATGGTTTTCTCTACGCGGGTGTTGACGGGACTTCCGCTCTGCTGGCGCGCCTCTTTAATGATTCTGTCGTAGCGTTCTGCCTTAAAGTTTTTTTCTGCCGCACCCGCCTGACAAAATTCTCCGGTTACCGGAATTATCGCGCTCACACCGCACTCAGTCGCCTGCCTGATAATCAGATCCATTTTCTGGCCCTTTGCCGCAAACTGAAAAAGGTAGAATTCGCAGGTCTGTGTAAAGGAACTCTGGTTTTCTGCTGAATCTTGAGTGTCGCAGAACTGCAGGGTTACGCTGTGCTTTTTGTCGTCGATTTTACAAACAGTTGTGTTAACGAGCTGCCCGTCCGGAATTCTTACGCTCAGCATATCACCGGTATTCAGGCGCAGAACCTGTCTGAAGTATCGAAAATCTTTTCCTTCTACAACAATCAATCCGTTTTTATCCGGATTTGTGGACGAAACAAACTGTCTCATTATTTTTTAGCGGTTTCTTTTTCCTGGGTTGCAGCTGCTTCTTCCTGAAGTTCTTTTAAAGTCTTGGTTGAACGTACAAGCTTTTCAAAGTTTTCGTTTTCAAGAATGTCGATGGCCGCATTCAACTGAACGTCATAATCAAGGTCGTACAATGGAGTTCCCTTTGTACGGTTTACTTCGTTACGAATCAGTTTTCTCAAACTGGCAAGGTCGATTTCCGGATATTTTGTTTTGAGGGTCTTTGCGTAAGAGGCGATTGCCTTTTCGCTCATCTGGCCCGCTGCTTCAACATGATTTTTGATTTCGTCACTCTTAAACAGTTCGATATACTGTTTTTCGCCTTCTTCGCTCAAAGCAGGGAACAAAACTTCTCTGTCCGGCGGAATTCCAATCTTGTCGATATTTGTGTCACTTGGAGTGTAGTAACGTGCCATTGTGATTTTTACACCGTCAGTTGCCGACAGCGGGAGCACCTGCTGAACGGAACCTTTTCCGTAAGTACGCTGGCCTACAAGGTATGCAAGGTGATTGTCCTTGAGGGCGCCGCTGAGGATTTCAGAAGCCGAAGCAGAACCTTTGTTGATAAGGACAACGATTGGAGTTCCTTTTTTGAAGGTTGTCTTTCTCGGGCTTGCAGTGTATACGGAGTTTTCAAAGGAAATACGGCTCTTGGTAGAAACAATCGGGCCGTTATCAATAAATTTGTCTGCCACATCAGCAACTGAATTCAACAGTCCGCCCGGATTGTTACGTACGTCGATGATGAGGGACGAGATTTTTTCGTTTTTGAATGAATCAAGGGCCTGCTGAACCTTGTCTGCTGTCAGCGGTGTAAATTCAATAATCCTCAGAAAGCCGACCGTATTGTTTTTAGCGGTTTTAATTGTCCCGAACTTAACTGTCGGAACTTCAATTACAGCTCTTACTAAAGTCACCGGGAATTCCATGTTCTTTCCGCGGCGGATAACTACGTCAACGCTTTCACCAACCTTTCCCCGCAGCATCCCGAGAACTTCTTCCATTGTGATGGTGGAAGTATCAGTTCCGTTTACAGAAATGATAAGGTCACCTGCCTGGATTCCAGCCCTGAAGCCCGGAGTGTCTTCTACCGGAGAAGCAACTTCAACATAAGCAGGTTTTTCCGGAGTGGATTCTGCCGGCTTGGAAATTGTCAGGCCGACACCACCAAACTTTCCTTCGGTTGTATCGCTCAAATCCCTGAAATAAGAACTGTCCAGATAAAGTGTATACGGATCGTTTAAGGCTTCGAGCATGCCTTTGAGCGCGCCTCTGTACAAAACGGCCGGGTCAACTTCGTCAACGTAATTACGCTGAACAAAATCAAAAACTCCGTTCATAAGTTCCATGTATTGTCTTGCTTCCTTGCTTGAAGAATCAGAAGTAGAACTGTTGGACTGAGCAAAACACTGTGACGCAAAAATGGTCAGACAAAAAACAGAAAATGCCAGATATAAGGCGCGACTAATCTTTTTCATATTATATTTATTTTATGGTTCAATTCACACTTGGTCAATCGCTCCCTTTCGTGATATACTTTGATAATGCAGATAATACCTATAGCCAGCGGTAAAGGCGGCGTTGGAAAAAGTCTTCTTTCCGCTAACCTCGCAATAACTTTAGGACAGGCAGGAAAAAAAGTTGTTCTTGCTGATTTGGATTTGGGGGCTTCAAACCTCCACCTTGTAATCGGACAAAGCTCACCAAAAAAGGGAATCGGAACCTTTCTGACAGGCGAGAGTTCCTTCGAAGAAATAATTCAGCCCACAGAGTACGAAAACGTTTCCTTTATTGCCGGAGATTCCGAAATTCCGGGCTTAAGTTCCCTCAAAATCTTCCAGAAAAACAATCTGATTAAAAAGTTCCAGTCCCTGGACTGCGACTATCTCATTATAGACCTTGGTGCAGGAACACACCTCACAATTCTTGATCTGTTCCTCCTGTCACCTCAGGGAATCGTTGTAACCGCTCCCACAGTTACAGCCACATTGAACGGTTATCTTTTCCTTAAAAACGCAGTATTCAGGCTGATGGCAAGTTCATTCAAAAAGAACAGCCCGGCAGCCCAGTACATGAAAAAGCTCAAGGGCGACTCTGCATCCCTTCAGCGCTTATACATTCCAAAAATGATTGAGGCAATCCGCGAAATTGACCCTGAAAGTGCAAAAGTTTTTTCTGATCGCATGAGTCAGTTCCATCCGCGCCTGGTAATGAACATGATTGACGAACCGAAGGACGCTGACAAGGCTCTCAAAATCCGCCGTTCATGCCAGCAGTACCTTGGTCTCGATGTTGAATCCTTGGGCGTAATGTACCGTGACTCACTCCAGGACAAGGCGCTTTCTTCACGTCTGCCGGTTATCATTTACAAACCGAACGCTGTAATTTCCCAGGCAATTTACCGTATCGCAGAAAAGGTTCTCCAGAGCGAAACACTTCAGTTTGAAGGAACTTTTGAAGACATTGATACGGACGCTTCTTACGAACTTGCAACAGAAGAAGCAAACGACGATTTTTCTCAGAAGATGTCTTATGTTGAAGACCTGGTTGGAACCGGTGCCCTCAGCATGGGCGAACTTGCAGAAACAATCAAAACCCAGGCTTACGAAATTACCCAGTTGAGAAACGAAAACCTGCTTTTAAAGAGCAAACTCGTAAAGGCAGCCCAGCAGGGATTTAAATTATAGAATTTAAAAAAGGAATAAAAAATGAATTTTCTACCGCTATACATTAACTATCCTTCATGGATTCATCCCGAAATTTTTCCGGGAGTGCCGGTGCTCGGTTTAATCCGCTGGTACGGACTTATGTATATTTTTGCCTTTGGAACCGCATTCATTGTGCTCAAGAAACTTCTCAAGGAAGGTGCTCTTGATGCACAGGGCTACAAGGCAACGGAAGATGACATTTTTAGTTTTATTGCCACAGGCATCGTCTTTCTTTTAATCGGCGCCCGCATTTTTTCCACCCTCGTTTACGACACTTCAGGAATTTATTATAAAAAACCATGGCTGATTTTCTGGCCGTTCAATGATAAGGGACAATTTACAGGTCTTGCCGGCATGAGTTATCACGGCGGTTTTATCGGCGGCTTTATCGGAATGATTTTCTGGTGTGTACGCCGCAAAAAACCTATACTCAAATGGGTGGACGCAATGGCAACCGCAATTCCTGCCGGATACACATTTGGCCGTCTGGGAAACTACCTCAACGGAGAACTTTACGGCCGCATCACCACAATGCCCTGGGGAACAGTTTTTCCGAGTGCTGAACGCTTTTCTGCTTCCATTGCGTGGGTACAGAACTTTGCACAAAAGTGCGGAATGGAAGTCAACGGCGCTCTCATCAATTTGCCCCGTCATCCAAGCCAGCTCTACGAAGCACTTTTTGAAGGACTGATTTTATTTCTGATTATCTGGCTGCTTCACAAAAAAAAGCCCTTTGACGGATTTTCAAGTTCACTTTATATCGCAGGCTACGGAATTTTCAGATTCTTTATTGAATACTTCAGGGAGCCGGACGCAGACATCGGTTACCGCATCTCAGCAGACCCGTCGGCACCGCTCTACATGAACACTTCCATGTTCAACATCTCTACAGGCCAGATACTCTGCTTCCTGATGATAGTTGGCGGAATTACACTTGGTGTTGTGTCATATTTAAAATCCAGAAAAGACTGACAGGATTATTACGTCGAGTCAAGGCACGCATACGCTTAAAGCCTTGACTACGACTAAATAAAAGCAAACGCCCGGAAAAGGTAAAACCTTCCCCGAGCGTTCGTTTTTATATGATTATTTAATCAATTCAGCAAGTTTTTCTGCTGTAAAGCCGAAAGCTTCCGCAATTTTCTTGCCTGGTCCGCTTTCGCCAAAGCGGTCGATTGTAAACAAATCTTTTTTGTCGTTAACGTAGCTTTCCCATCCGGTTGAACATCCGGCTTCCGTAACAACAACGCGTTTTGCTCCGCCAAGGATTTGAGCCTTAAAGGCGTCGTCCTGAGCTTCGAAAAGTTTTTTGTCCATTACACTTACTACGCGAACAGCCTTTCCGGTTACCTTTGCAGCAGCATCAAGTGCCATGCAAACTTCACTGCCTGTAGCGAGGATTGTTACATCAGGAGTATCGCTTCCTTTTTTAACAATGTAAGCGCCCTGCCTGATAGTGTTTTTCCAATTTGAATCCTCTTTTGCATAAACAGGAACATTCTGTCTTGTAAGGGCAAGAACAACCGGATGGTCCTTGCTTTCCATAGCCATGTGCCATGCACTTACAGTTTCTTCAGCATCGCCCGGTCTCAAAACCTGTACGCCCGGAATAGCCCTCAGAGAAGCGAGCTGTTCAATCGGCTGGTGAGTTGGACCGTCTTCGCCAAGGTAAATTGAGTCATGAGTCAAGTCGTAGATTACAGGCTGCTTCATGATGGAAGCGAGACGAATAGACGGTCTCATGTAATCACTGAATACGAGGTATGTTGCAACGAATGGGCGGATTCCTCCGTGGAGACTCATTCCGGCAGCTTCGCTTGCCATTCCGAACTCGCGGATACCGTATTCAATTGAACGGCCTGCTCTGTTTGAAGGTGTATAAGTTCCACCATCACACTTCATTCCTGATTTATTTGACCCCTTAAGGTCGGCACTTCCGCCAACGAGATATGAATGGCTCAGACCCATTGTGTTGATCATATCGCCGCTTGCAGTACGTGTTGCAACTGAAGCTCCAATTTCGTAAGTCGGGTCTGCAGCAGAAGCAGTTTCTGTTCCTTCGTAAGAAGCCTTCCACTGTTTTGCAAGTTCAGGATTTTCATCTGCCCACGCTTTAAATTCTTTGTTCCAGTCGTCTTCTTTTTTGGCAAAGTCAGCTTTCTTTTCATTAAAGTAGCGCAATGCATCCGGGTCAACATAGAAAAATTCTTCAGGGCTGATTCCCAGAGCCTTCTTTGTAAGTGCTACATCGTTGTCACCGAGAGGTTCACCGTGTACGGCAGGAGTTCCCTGTTTTGGAGCAAACTTACCGATAACTGACTTGAGCATAATCAAAGTAGGTTTGTCAGAGCATTTTTTAGCCTTTTCAACAAGTTTTACAATGCCCTTAACATTGTACATATCGCCTTTCAAAACCTGCCAGCCGTATGCTTCGTAGCGCTTTCCGATATCTTCCGTAAAAGTAATATCAGTTGAACCGTCGATTGAAATTTTATTCTGGTCGTAGAATACAATCAGTTTGCCGAGCTTGTTGTGACCTGCAAAAGAACTTGCTTCAGAAGAAACACCTTCTTCAAGACAGCCTTCTCCAACAAGGGCATATGTGTAGTGATCTACGATTTTGTGATTTTTAGTATTATATTTTGCAGCCAGGTGTGATTCTGCGAGAGCCATACCAACAGCAAGTGCGATACCCTGACCAAGGGGGCCGCTTGTGTTTTCTACACCGTCTGTGTAGCCGTATTCCGGGTGTCCCGGGCAGGCTGAACCAAGCTGGCGGAAGTTTTTGATGTCTTCCATAGTAACTTTGTAGCCGCTCAAATGAAGAATTGAATAAAGCAGCATTGAGCCATGTCCTGCCGACAAAACAAAGCGATCACGATCAGCCCATTTTGAATCAGCCGGATTGTGCTTGAGGATTTCTCCGTACAAAACAGCAGCAAGTTCTGCACATCCAAGCGGGAGTCCAGGATGACCTGATTTTGCTTTTTGGATAGCATCGATTGACAGACTGCGAATTGATTTTGCAACGGCAGCAATACCTTTTGTGTCCATAAAATAACCCCTTAAAAAATATTTTAGACTAAAAACCTTAGAACTGACGTGTCAACGGAAAGATGACATCCAGATCCTGTCTGGTTTCCAGTGCATTTTTGAACTGTGGATTTTGTAAAAGTCGTGCCAGACGGGAAATAATATGCAAATGTGCCTGTACACTGCAGCTCAGGGGAATAATCATTGTAGAAACCCTTTTGCTGTCCATTGCCTGCATATCAATCGGCTCTTTCAAATAGCAGATATAAATTCTCTGGTCTTCAACGCGCTTTACAAGAGGCTGCTGTGAGTGTGGAATTGCAAAACCTTTTCCCACAGCAGTGCTTAAAACGCTTTCGCGCTGACAGAGAGCTTCATATAAATGTCTGGCTGATAATCCCTGAGGAAGGTTGATTTTTTTGCAGATTGAATCAAAGCACTCTATAGCAGTAGCGCCGCCAATGTCTTTGTAAATGCCACCAAGTCTTAAAAACTCACCGATATTTACATCTGAAATCATTGTAATCCTCCGCAAAAATAGCGAACAGTCTCTGATCAGATAACCTTGAATCTTTTAGCAAGAGATCTGTCAACAGCTGCTTTTAAGCGGGTTCGGATATCTTCAAAATTATATTCCATGCCTTCCAGCGAAAGTTTAATTGCAGTTTTTTCTTCATCTGCACATTCCTTTTCGCCGGCAAGCATTTCGAGCATCCTTGTAATGTGGGCAAACAACTGTGACAGGGTTACAAGTTCCTGTTGCGGGAACTTGGCAATTTCTTTACCTGCACAATCCACTTCGTAAACAAGGTCGCCTACTCTTGAATACAAACTCAATGCGTCATGTCTGATTGAACCCATCGCAAAGTCAGCAAATCTGTTGTATTTGTTACGGATTATAGCATTTCGCCGCATAATATGCAATGTAAAGTCAGATCTCTCTTTTTCTGTCAGTTGAATTGAACTTGGAATCATTGCTTCGCATAATGAATCCAGGTCATCTTTTTTTTCGTACAACTGATCCTTGATGTAGCAGTCAATTATATACTCAGGCATTCCGCTGAATCTCGCGGGAGCAAAACAATCTTTGTCAGACGTTCCGTGGAAAAGGGTTTCCATATTCCACTTGCCTACCGCCGGAACATCTTCGTTCTTTTTCCACAGACGTGTTTCTACACCAAAAAGTTCCATGCCGACACGCTGGGCCTTGTCCAGAAATTCATGAATTGAGGCGCATTCCGGCGAACATAACTCCCGGCGGTTTTCATAAAAGGCAAAACCGAGCTGCTGTTCCATTGAATTACACGGGCCCATCTTGTCAAAGCTTAAAAGAAGTGCGTCTTCAAGTTTTTTGCACCATTTTTCCCGTTCAGAAATTTCTGCGGCACGGATAAACGGATTCTTGTTGTGTTCGATTTCCGGGAAGATTTCTATAACACCTCTGTCCCAGTTGTTGACACGGCAGAGAATTCTGTCGCCTTTCTGAAAGTCAAAGTCTTCCATTACGCGCTCAAGAGAAACTGCCGTAAGCTTTAATTTTGGCGGAAGCTCAAAAGCGTTGTTTGCAAGGTTTAAGTCAGCGTTTATCGGGTCTGCTCCGATGTACTGGCTTGCGTATTCATCACCGTAAAAGGTAAACAGGTCGCGAGCGGTGTTACAGTCCGTTTCAAATGTCGTCTTCGGAAGAATTTTGCCCGCATACTCAAAATCAAGGCTGCAGGAAAGCATTTCGCCATCAACAAAGGGCATGCATCTGTCGCCGGGTACAAAAACCTTCTGGTCCAGTTCCTGCTGGGTCGGGACAAAACTGAAAAACATTCCGGTAAATGCACCGGCCTGAGTTATAAAAAGATTGCCTTCAAGGGCAAAAACCCTTTCGTCCATCTGAAGAAATTCGGTCAATTCATCCTTATCAACTTTTTTACCGCATGTTTTCATCAAGTGTAACAAATCATTGACAGTAAAGGGAGACGTATAATTTCTTAAAAATCTTTCAAGCAGAGATTCTAAACTCAGGGTCATATATATAATTTAATATGGGAAGTTCCCGAAGTCCATTAAATTAACAAAAATTATTTAGTTTCCCGGATGTCGAGAATTTTTACGCTGCAGCCGTTCAGGATGGATTCAACTTCCTTGAGGGAAATATTACCAACCTTGATTGTTACATTGCGTTTAGAAACATCGATTCCGTCAGTAGTTACTGTAGAAACGATATTTGCATTCTTTTCAGCCAGAGCCTGAGTAATGCGTGCAAGTTCACCTGGTTTTTCCAGCGCTTCCAGAGTTACGCGTACACCGGGATGACGTGCACCAAACATATTGACAAATGCGTTAAAAATATCTGTTTCAGTGATGATTCCGGTCAAAATGCCTTCACTCAGGACAGGCAGACAACCGATTTTTTTATCTGCCATAATGCGGGCAGCTTCTTCGATTACCTCGTCGCAATCAACAGTTACAACATTTTTAACCATAACCTTTTCAACCTTAAGTTTGGACAAAAGGTATCCAAGTTCATAAATATCGAGAGTAGAAGCACTTGACGGATCTGCTTTCTGAAGGTCATTCTTGGTTACGATTCCAACAAGCCGGTTTGATTTATCAAGAACAGGCAGCTTATTGATTTTTTCTTTGTTCATAAGTGCCTTAGCGTCAGTTACAGAAGTGTCCGGTCCTACATAAATAGGACTTTTAGTCATAATATCACATACTTTCATATCAAGCCTCCGTTTAAACTAGTTATATTATAGCACAACATCAGCCGCCCAGGTATGCTGCTTTTACGGCAGGATCATTAATCAT
>DLYJ01000225.1 GCA_003447785.1 Treponema sp. | reverse complement strand
TATCGATTCTGGTGAGTGCCTTTTCATCGTTGAACAAAAAGTCTGCCAGTGTTTTTGCAAGTTCAGTTTTACCAACCCCTGTAGGACCGATAAACATAAAACTTCCCAGAGGCTTTTGAGGATCACTCAGCCCTGCGCGGTTTCGGCGGATTGCGTCACTTACAACAGTTACAGCCTGGTCCTGGCCGATTACACGCTTGTGAAGAACGTTTTCAAGTTCAACATATTTCTGTTTTTCCCCTGCCATCATCTTTGCAACCGGAATGCCGGTCCAGATGCTTACAACCCGGGCAATATCTTCTTCGGTAACTTCTTCCCGTAAAAGGGATTCCTTTTCATTTCCGTTTTTGCGCTCTTCATCAGCCTTCTGAGCTTCCTGGAGCTGTTTTTCAAGATTCGGAATAATTGAATACTTGAGTTCAGCTGCCTTTTCAAGGTTGCCTTCCCTTGTAAACTTTTCCTGTTCAAAGCGTGCGCTTTCAAGTTTTTCCTTTAAGTCGCGGGAACTTGAAATTTTAGCCTTTTCATTCTGCCACTCAAGCTTCATTGCGTCGCGGCTGGCTGTTACTTCGGAAAGTTCTTTTTCAAGTTTTTCCAGACGTTCAAGACTTGCCTTATCGTCTTCTTTTGAAAGTGACTGTTTTTCGATCTGAAGCTGGAGGATTTTTCGTTCAAGCTGATCAAGTTCTTCAGGCTCGCTTTCGATTTCCATTTTGATACGGCTTGCAGCCTCGTCAACAAGGTCGATGGCCTTATCAGGCAAAAAACGGCTGGTAATATAACGGTTACTCAATTCGGCCGCTGCAACGAGAGCCTCATCGTTTATTTTAACTCCGTGATGAATTTCATATTTATCACGCAGACCGCGGAGAATGGCGATTGTGTCTTCCACAGAAGGCTCAGCACAGTAAACCTGCTGGAAACGGCGTTCAAGGGCCGCATCCTTTTCGATGTACTTTCTGTATTCGTTCAGTGTGGTAGCGCCGATTGCCTTGAGTTCACCCCGGGCAAGGGCAGGCTTTAAAAGGTTTCCGGCATCCATGCTGCCTTCGCCGGCTCCCGCTCCGACAATCGTATGAAGTTCATCAATAAAGAGAATTATTGAACCTTCTGCCTTTTTAACGGCTTCAATAACACCTTTAAGCCTCTCCTCAAATTCCCCGCGGAACTTGGCTCCTGCTACAAGGCTTCCCATATCCAGGGAAAGAAGTCTTTTGTTTTTAAGGCTTTCTGGAACATCTCCGCTGGCAATTCGACGGGCAAGGCCTTCAACGATTGCAGTTTTACCCACACCAGGTTCACCGATTAAAACAGGGTTGTTCTTTGTGCGTCGAACCAGAACCTGCATTACACGACGGATTTCTTCGTCACGGCCGATTACAGGATCAATTTTGTCCCTGCGGGCTCGTTCAGTTAAATCAGTACAATATTTTTCCAGGGCCTGTAGTTTTTCTTCCGGGTTCTGGCTGTCTACAGTGCTGTTACCCCGAACAGTTTTTAATGCCTGTAAAATCGCCTGCTTTGTAACACCGTTTTTGCGCAGGAGGTCTCCGATTTTACCGTCGCTCTGGCTCATGGCAAGGAGAATGTGTTCAGTGGAAAGAAAGGAGTCCTTCAGGTCGCTCATTTCCTTTTCGGCCTTTGCAAGAACTCTCTGTGCTTCTGAACTCAGGCGTAAGTCTGCACCACCGCTAACCTTCGGGTAATAAGATAAATACTGTTTTGCTGTGTAAAGGAGATCATTTGGACGGCAACCGATGCGTTCAAGAATCGGAGCAACTATACCGTCTTCCTGTTCAACTAATGCGATAAAAAGATGTTCAAGACCAATTTCTGAATGGTCATTTTTGTTTGCTATGCTGGACGCTTCCTGTAAAGCATCCTGAGTTTTGAGTGTAAACTTTTCGTAATCCATATTTTTACCCCCATATTTTTAAGATAGTAAAATTTATGGACTACGGCAAATATTATTCTTCGATTTTATCTATTGAACCGTATTCGCAGACTGCATCATTAACGTTGGCGTGTTCAAGAAGTTCAAGGTTGTGCCCTACTTTCCTGTAAACACGGATTTCGCCGAAACCAGTTCCTCCGCCCAGCACTTTGAGGAGCTGACGCTGGCCTTCCGGAGTTTCGTAGTCCCGGACAAACATTTCAGAAGTTTTGCAGTAAATATCCATATCAACAACGAGACCGCGCTTGTGAACGCTGACAGTCCAGTGGAGTTTTTCTCCGTCTGCATCTGCCGGCATTTGGGACCAGTTGTGAATTTCTGTATATTTGTTTAAGAAAGATTTTCCGTTAAGAACAATGTGACGGCCTTCGATGTTAACATAAATGCTCAGTTCATTATCGAATTCACCTTCTACCGCAAAGCATGAATGAAGGAGAGGCTTGCCGGAAATTGCGCTTGTCAGGTTTGCCGAAGAAAGATGGAACAACGGGTTTGGAAGTGAGCTGCCCCATGCCCTGTCGATATAACCGGACGAACTGCGGGGAATTATGCTGTATTCCTGGCCGTCGATGTGAACAAGTCCTGCAAAAACAGTGCGGCTTCCAATCGGCATCCAGAAGTTTGTTTTGGAAATGCGCATCGGACCACATTCAATATTTTTTTCATAGTGAATGTTCCAGTCCATCATTCCCGAAGAACACAAAAGTTCAGGCTTGTTCTGAATTTCTGAAGGTGAAACTGCTATTGAACCAACAAGGGCATCGTTACCAAAAACAAAAGGATCTACCTTGAATGCACCTTCTTTTTTGTCAAATACAAGATTTTTTGCCGGGAAGAATTTATTGAACTGTCTTCCGCCAACTCCATAAACACCTGCCTTTACCAGAACATAAGACGGCTGAACGGAAATTTCCTGGGAAACAGACTGGGCAGAAGCGGTTCCTGCAAGTGCGTACTGAAGGTCTGATTCTGAGATTTTTGGACGGGATTTCTGTGCGAGAACAGGAGCGTCCGGAGAAATAAGGGGATTGATATAATATAATTCAATAAAGAAAGTACGCTGGTCACCTGTTGTGCGGTTTAAACCTGTAAAAACATAACGCCAGCGTTCAAAACCATTGCGTCTTAACTTTCCTTTCAGTAAATAATTCTCGTAGTGACTATATTTTTTAGAGGCTGACATATGCACCCACCTTGCAAATTCAATCGATTTTTCTATTTATTATTTCGGCAAAAATCGTTGCAAGGTTAAGGCTATTTGAACATCTTTTTGAGAGTTTTATCAAAATCTTCTTTTTCCTGTGGAAAGTTGTCGTCTAAGTATTCAAAACATTCAACAGCGGCTTTCTGAACATGTTCATACCAAATTTGATAAAGTTCAGCTTCAAAATTTTCTCCCGGATATGGCGCGCCCTGAATGTCAGAAACCAGCTGCCGCATCATCTTTATGCACTCTTCAAATTTTTTATTTAACATGTAGAACCTCCGCTTTATTTGAACAATACTTAAATTATAACGGCAAAACCTTATATTTACCACTTGGAACAAGTTCCCTGCCACATATTATAACACGATATTTTCTAACATTTAGTTTTTTATGGAGATTTTTAAAAGTTTGTGTCAAATCTTCCGGAGTGGTCTTTAAAATGTTTATGCGCTTGTTCATCCGGTCTTCATCCGTCAACGCTTCAAGAGCAGACATCAGGGAAGCAAGGCCGCTTCTCTGTGGAGTTACAGGCGTTATAAAGTCAGAAATCGTTCCGATAGCCGCCTTCTCAACATCCTTTTCACTGAAGGTGATTTTTGAAGCCTCAAGTATACAGTCATCAAAAACATCGTTGGACTTAAAGGGTTTTGGATCGCGGTAACTTGTAAACAATAACTGTCCGCTGTTTTCTTCTGTTGAACAGAATCCGCCGTACGCTCCGCCTTCGGTACGGATTTTTTCCCACAAAAGGATATTTGAAAGCCAGTGAGTTGCAACCTCTTCAACGGCATTTTCCTTTTCGCCGTAGGGTGTTGCAGGCGTTGCTTGGGCCGCATAGCCAATCTGTGCAGGAATTACAAACACTTCCTGTCCGTTTTCTTCGCAGTCAGGAATATCTGTCATTTTTATAAGGGCGTCAAAATCAAGGGGTCTGGCTTTTTGAACTGCCTTTAGTCCAGTTTTTGCTGCAAATGATGAAAAAAGTTTTTTATTTTTTTCGATTGTTTTTTCTTCTGCCGTAATATGAATAAAGGAACCACCTTCCCTGATTTTCTGATAAATTGAATTCAATCTGGCGGCCACGTCCTTAAATTTCATATCGCACTGCTGACGGATAATAAACAGATAAGACAGACCGTACCACATTTCGTTCAGGGCGCTTATTGCGTTATTTTTGCGCAGGGTACGGCGGCGTGCAAAGGAATGGCCGGCAGGCACAATCGAAGAAACAAAATCATTTCTGTGTTCAATTGCAATGTCTTTAATCCGCTTTATATCGCTGAACCTGACATTTGTTATGTATTCCTTTAATAATTCAAGTCCGTCGCTGATTTTATCGTCAAGTACCTTCAGATTGAATACAAGCCAGATGTGGTCAGGATAATTACTTTCCTTTGCGACTTTTTTTGCATTCTTTGTCTGAAAAGCCGGGCGCAGATAAGAAACTGCCCCAATTCCGCCGGTCAAACGGTTTACCCTGTCGGCGGCCTCTTCCCAGGAAAGATCTCCAAAGCCGATTTCAGTTACCGTCTTGCAAAACAGAGGAATCCATTGCAATTCTTCAAGAGTCAGATTATCCAGTGCAAAACCGACGCGCACATAACTTACGCCGTTGACAGCTTCCGGGCTGGAAAGCAGATCAAGTTCCGTGCCACAAGCGCCCTGAATTCTGTCATATTTTAAATTGAAGGGCTTGTAGAAACTTTTTTTGTCCCTTAAAAAGTCTGCAGGCTTTAAATTAGGAATTAAAGCCGGGTCGTCCTTTTGTGACTGGAACGCCTTTAATTCAATTGTATCCTGCTCAAGTTCCTTTTCTGTCTTTGAATCAAGAATTTTCCTGATAATTTTCTGCTCGAGTTTATCCCGTTCTTTTGTATATTTATTTGAAGGTTTAATCTCGCAGAATGTCCAGTTGCTATTATCGAGAAAATATTTTTTGATGAGACCTTTTAAATAATTGTCATCGTTTAAAATCATCCTGTGGATTTTTTTAATTGTTTCATCCGAGCGGAATGCCTTTTTTAAGCTGTCGCCATAGGACCATGAACGGGCGGCTGTATTCATCAGGGTGAGGCTGTAAGGACCGTTGTTGCGCTTAACTTCGCGCTGCAAAAACTCTGTTGCCATAAAGATGGATTCAATATCCTCGGTCTTAAAACCTTCTTTGTAGACTTTTTTGAGGGTATCAAAAACAAGGTCTTTAACCTTGTCTGTGTTTTCATTTTTAACTCCCCGGAGGCCGACAGTAAACAAGGTGTCATACAGGCCTTCAAGCCCTGACTGAGGCGCGGTGTCTTCTCCAAGACCGCTTTCTACGAGGGCTTTTTCAAGGGGAGAGTTATCGTAATTCGACAGGAGGCTGACTAAAACTACGATTTCAAACTTTTCAAATTCATCAGCAAGGTGTCCGAAATTAAAGTTTACAAGGACAGTATTTCCCTTTCCACCGTCTTCAAGGCCGGGACCGATAGCCTTTACAAACTTAGGCTCCTTGAGGGGAAGCGGCTTTAAGTATTTGAGAAAGTTTTCTACCTGAGCTTTTTTATCTTTTGAACTTACAATGCAGTCCGGATATTTTTTTAAGAGGCGCTTAATAAAGTGTCTGTCAAGAAATTCAATCTGCTCTTTTGTGGGAATGTTTCCGTAGAGAAACAGAAAACAGTTGTCCGGGCGGTACCATTTTTTATGAAAATCAATGTACTGTTCGTAAGTTAATTCAGGAATTACAAGGGGGTCGCCGCCAGAATCCTTTTCGTATACACAGCCTTCCATCAGGCTTGTTGTAGAAATATCGCCTGCAACTCCTTCAAAAGAAGAATAATTGCCCTTCATTTCGTTATAAACCACGCCCTGAATAGTGTAATTTCCTTCAGCGTCCTTTTCCAGGCGATGGCCTTCCTGCAGAAAAATTCCCCTGCTCAAACGGGGAAAAAAAACTGCGTCCGCATAAACGCTCATCAGATTAAAATAATCAGCCTTTACTGTTGAAGAAGCCGGATAACAGGTTTTGTCAGGGCTTGTAAAAGCGTTGAGATAGGTAGTTACGCTCTGGTTTGAAAGCTGCGTAAACGGATCTTTGAGGGGATAAAGTTCAGAGCCGCACAAAACAGAGTGCTCCATAATATGGGCAACTCCGGTTGAATTATCATTTATTGTCCTGAAAGAAAAACTGAAAAGGTTTTCCTTATCTTCATTAACAAGATGAAGAACTTCGAGGCCGAGTTTTTTGTGATAAAGTTTTACAGCTTTTGAGTGATAATCCTTTAATTCAAAAACATCTGTAACTTCAAAATCTTTATATTCATCACCCTTTTTCATCAAATCACACATATTCTTCTCCACGACCTTTAATAATAAGTGTTCCGTCTTCCCAGGCCCGTCTCAATGCGCTGAAGAACAGAGAGGTTTCTTTTTCAACATCTGTTTTGAGCATGGGCTTGTGTCGCTCTTCTTCGTCAAGTATGCTGGCACGGCGGTTGGAAGAAACGTTTGACAAAAGCTTTTCCCTAAACTCTGGAGTTTTGCCTGCAATAACAAAGGCAATCTGAACATCTTCCATCGTGCGCAGTTTTTCCTGCAGGGATTTATCGTCGGCGTTAACAATGTCTTCGTAGGTAAAAAGCCGTTGTCTGATATCCGCACCAAGTTCAGGGTCAGTTTCGCTGATCCGCCTGATAACTGACTCTTCGTCCTGACCGTCCATGCGTTTTAAAATGCCCGCAAGCACGCTTCTTCCGTCGATGGCATCTGTCTTTTTGACCATGATGTTTTTATTTTTTTCTTCCATGGCAGCGTCAACACGCTTTAAAAGTTCAGGATTGATTTCCTTGAGTTTTGCAAG
>DLYJ01000066.1 GCA_003447785.1 Treponema sp. | reverse complement strand
AAAAAGGAGAATATAAAAATGGAAATGTTAGAAAGTTACCTGAAACAGATTCAGCGCTATCCTCTTTTGGATGCAAAACAGGAAATTGAATTATCAAAACTGATTGAAGCTGGTTCAAAGGCAGCTCAGGAAAAACTTGTCCAGAGTAATCTTCGCCTCGTTGTAAGCGTTGCAAAACGAATTGGTTCTTCTTCAAAAGTTTCTTTGATGGATCTCATCCAGGAAGGAAACATGGGGCTTATGACTGCTGCTTCAAAATATCATTATTCATTCAGCACACGTTTTTCTACTTATGCATATACATGGATTTTGCAGTACATGCTGCGCTATCTTTACAATAAAACTTCTATGATTGCCCTGCCGCATCGTAAAGAAGAGCTTCTTCGCAAAATCTCAATCGCACAGAACAGCTATGTTCAGACTTATGGCCGCGAAGCAACTGTGGATGAACTCGCAGACCTTCTTGCTGTAAGCCGCGATGAACTTTCATCTGTTCTTTCCTGCTCGTACACCGTTACAAGCATTGACATACAGACATCTGATGATGGTTCTTCAACTATCGCAGACCTGATACCGGATACAAAATACAATCCGGAAGAAAGATATCTCCGCCAGGAAAAAATCGGACAGGTTCACGACATTGTTAACTCGCTTCCAGAAAACGAGAAAAAGGTTATCTGCAACCGCTTTAACTTTGCTTATGAACAGCATGTACCAACCCTGCGGGAGCTGAGCTCGGAACTCGGAGTGAGTGCTGAAACTGTAAGACAAATGGAAATGCGCGCTGTTCGTAAAATCCGCGAAATGGCGGCAACCATGCGTATGGAAGAACTTATTACCGCATAGTTTTATGCAGTAAGTAGGTTTCTTTCGCTTACACTTCACAGTGTTATCTCTAAAAATTGCATTTTTTAGAGATTCCCATTATTATTAAACACAGGCAGGTGACCTCCTATTATTTCCTGTCTGTGTTTTTTTTTATGGCTGTAAGAAAATCCGGTAGCACAAGCTCACGTAATTCAACAGGAAAATCTTCCTCAACAAAACGCACTGCGGCAAGACGTAAAGCAGGAAGAACATCTTCGCGTAAAAGAAAGCCAAAGATTAAGCTGGATATGCACAAGGTAGGGCTTTTGCTTTCGGTAATCTTCCTTGTAAGCACAATTTTTATCGCTTTTTCAGTTCTTTCATCATCATCCGGAAAAAGGCCTGCACAGACACAGCAGACCGCTTCAATTCAACAGTCAAAACAGAGTGCTGCGGCACAAAATGCCAGGGCCCACTCTTCAAAACCAAAACAGAATAAAGTGCCGGATACTGTAAAGGCACAACCTGCAGCCCCGGAACATTCTGTCGCTGCACAGGCTGGTTCCCCTTCAAAATCGAATTCAACTTCTGTAAATCAAAAATCCTCTTCTGCAAAACCTGCCCCTGCAGTAGTTGCAGCTGCACGGCCTGATAAACCGGAAAAACCGTCTCCCGAAAAACCGTCTGCTAAATTCAACATACCAAAGGCAAAAAATAATGCAAAGCTCGTAATCGTAATTGATGATGCGGGCTTGAGCGCAGAAAACTGCCGCAAATACGCTGAACTTCCTTTTCCTGTTACAATCGCCGTCCTGCCGCGCTTACGGGACACAAAATCATGCGCAAAACTGATTCAACAATACGGCCAGGAAATGATTCTGCACCAGCCCATGCAGTCCCTTAACCACAACCTGGATCCGGGCCCCGGAAAAATTACCGTGGACATGACAACCTACGAAATTGCACAAACCGTAAAGCAGAATCTCGATGAACTTGGTCCTTACGTCAAAGGCCTGAATAACCACGAAGGCTCGGAGGTTACTTCAAACGTTATAAAGATCGGGACAGTCCTTGATGTGTGCCAGGAAAGGGGAATTTACTTTCTCGACAGCCGTACCACAGCCGCAACCCAGGCTCCCCAGGCCGCCCTTGAACGGGATATGACGATTTTTGAAAAGTCCGGCCCCTACATCGACAATGAAATCTCCCGCACAGCAATGTTAAATCAGATTTACAAGAGCCTCGAAGCCGCAAATAAAAACGGAAGTGCAATCATAATCGGTCACGTGGACAAGAGTGTAAAAATTCTTCCCGCACTTTTACGGGAAATGTCCCCTGAGTTAAAACAGGCCGGTTATGTGCTTACCACTCCAGCCAGAATGTGATATACTCCCGTCTATGAAAGTTTTGGGAATTGAATCTAGTTGTGATGAAACCGCCTGTGCAATTGTAGAAGACGGAAAAAAAATTATTTCTAACGTTGTAGCGACTCAAATACCTTTCCATCAGGTTTACAAGGGAGTTGTTCCTGAGATTGCCAGCCGCAAACACGCTGAATGGATTCTGCCTGTTGTCCGCCAGGCACTTAAAGAAGCTGACATGACTCTGGATCAGGTGGACGCAATTGCAGCCACAAACCGTCCAGGTCTTATGGGAAGCCTTCTTGTCGGTCTCACCTTTGGAAAGACCCTTGCCTGGGCAACAGGAAAACCTTTTATCGCAATCAACCACATGCTCGGTCATATGTACGCAGCACATCTGGAAAACGATATTCAATACCCGTACCTCGGACTTCTGGTAAGCGGCGGTCACTCAATTATCGCTAAAGTAA
>DLYJ01000047.1 GCA_003447785.1 Treponema sp. | reverse complement strand
AGGTTCATCTGATAGCGGAGTTTCCAGTCAGATGTTACTGATTCAACCGGTTGACCGAGCATTTCCAGTGATTTCTGGGCAGCTTCTGCAGATACAATCTTACGGATACCGAGCATTTTTGCGTTTTCGACAGGTACCATTACGTTCATGTCAGAAACTTCGAGGTAAATCTTGTAGTATTTTACAGTTTTATCCTGAACTGTTTTTTCAAAGATTTCTTTAATTTCGCCTACACCCTGACTCGGGTAGACAACTTTCTCATTGATTGAAAATTCTGAACTCATGAAAACTATTATACCATAAAAAACGGTTAAATTCAATTATAGTGTTGATTAGAACGCCCTTTTCAGTTATAGTGGCTAAACATCGCTCACAGGGTGTGAGCTTATTTTTATGCGCTAAAACAGGCCTCTAATGTGCTGCAAGGGCCTATACGGCGTTTTGTGGATACATTATGGAAGACTCATTAATCGACGAGAAGGACGAAATTTCCTTCGAAGACCTCGGCCTGGACGAAACTGTTCTGGCCGCAATCGAAAAGAAGGGTTTTAAAACACCTTCACCAATTCAGGTACTTGCAATCCCGCGTTTGCTGAACGGGGATTCAAACATCATCGCAAAAGCCAGAACAGGAACAGGAAAAACTGCCGCATTCGGTCTGCCTATCGTTCAGAATGTCTGCACGGAAAGTGACCATGTTCGTGCTCTCGTCCTCGAACCGACCCGGGAACTTGCAATTCAAACCTGCACAGAACTCCAGTCATTTACAAGCGGAAAGTATCCGAGGGTTACAGTTTTGTATGGCGGAGCTTCTTATTCAACCCAGATAAAGGAATTAAAGCGTGGTGCTGAAATTGTTGTCGGAACTCCGGGACGAATTAAGGATCATATTGAACGGGGAACCCTCAAGCTGGACAAAATCGACTACTTTATTCTGGACGAAGGCGACGAAATGCTGGACATGGGCTTTGTTGATGACATCAAGTCCATTTTTGCCAGTGCAAACAGTCAGAGCCGCATTCTCCTCTTCAGCGCAACCATGCCAAAACCGATTCTCCAGATTGCTGAAGAATTTATGGGCGAATACGACATCTGTGAAGAAGAGGGCTTTGTTGAAGAGCCGCTTCTGATTGAACAAAAATACTGGGTTGTAAGCGAACGGGACAAAATCGAAGCACTGGTCCGCCTGGTAGACATCAGCCCTGACTTTTACGGACTTGTCTTTACCATGACTAAAAATGATGCCGACATGGTAAGCCGCCTCCTTGACGAAAGGGGATACGAAGCGGCAGCCTTACACGGAGACATTCCACAGGGACAGCGCGAAAAGATTCTTGCCCGTTTCAGAAGCAAAAAAACACGGGTTCTTGTTGCAACCGACGTTGCAGCCCGCGGTATCGATATTACCGGATTGAGCCACGTTGTAAACTACAGCCTTCCTTTTGACGCCGCCACATACATTCACCGAATTGGCCGTACAGGCCGTGCAGGCACTTCAGGAATTGCAGTTACTTTTGTGCGCCCGGAAGAGCGCCGTAAACTAGAATACTTGAGAAACGCAGTGCGCCGTGCAGCAAAGGGCGAAATGACTCAGGAAGAAATCCCTGAAATCGACGACGTATTGAATTCAAAACGCCTGCGCATTCTTCAGGACATAAAGGAAAAACTCGGCCTCTCACAGCCGGCTGCAGAAACTCCGGTGGAAAGGGACGCTTCGGACGAAGTTGTTCCGCTGACCCAGGATGCGGCCGCTGAACTTCCTGCCGAAGAAGAAACCGCTCCAAAGCCCTTTGACGCGGGAGAGTTTTATAACAGAATGGCACAGGAACTCTGTCAAAACGCCGCTCCGAAACAGGTTCTTGCAGGCGTGTTAAAGATTACATTCGGACAGTCACTTGATAAATCTCATTACGGAAGAATCGCTTCAAACCGCTCCCGGGCAAATCCAAACCAGAAACGAATCTATGTTCAGCTGGGCAGAAGGGACGGCTTTAATGCAAGGTCAATCGCGTCTTATTTCAGTGATCTGCTTCATATTCCGGGACGCATGGTTGACCAGATTGATGTAAGCCAGAACTTTTCTCTCGTAAGCCTTCCTTCAAGCAACGCAATCCGTGCCCTGGAACTTTCAAAGAGCCGTAAAGACATGCCGCACATGCATCTGGATTCAAAAGAAGAAAACAACTTTACAGGACGCAGCGGCACAAGGGGCAGAGGGGGCCGCGGAGGAAAAGATGAAGGCCGCAGTTTTGGAGGCGACCGATATGCAGTTGCCCGGGGTGAGCGGCGGGAACGTGGTGAAGGCAGAAGCCACCGTGGAAATGACGGCTATAAAAATGAACACGGCCGCACAAAGGTACACACAGCGACCCGGAGAAAGGGTGCTAATGCGTATAAAAAGAGCAGCCGCCACTCAGAAGAATATTAATTACATCCTGACTGGAATGCCGAGACAGTTCAAATCGCGTTTGATGCCGTCTACAGTGTAGCCCATGGAGTGAACCATGCTTGCAATTAAGGCGGCGTCGGCCTTGCCTTTGGTCAGGACATCTGCAAGATGTTGTGGAGTTCCGCCTCCGCCTGAGGCAATAACCGGCACGCTTACATTCTCTGCAATAAGGCGTGTTATGTTAAGTTCGTAGCCGTTTCTAACTCCGTCCGTGTCTATTGAATTCAATACGATTTCGCCGGCACCGAGGCTTACTGCCTTTTTGGCCCATTCAAGGGCATCAAGGTCTGTCTTTACGCGCCCGCCGTTGATGTAAACGCGGTAGCCTGAAGGCATTTCGCTGTCTTTTGCCGCATCCATGCCAAGCACAATGCACTGGTTTCCGAAAATTCTTGCGCCTTCGCGGATAAGGTCAGGATTTTTAACTGCCTGGGAATTCAAACTGATTTTTTCGGCACCGGCCAGAATTGTTGAGCGGATATCTTCGATGGAACCAATTCCGCCGCCCACACAGAAAGGAATGAAAACCTGCTCTGCAACACGGCTGATTAAGTCAAGAATCGGGCCGCG
>DLYJ01000208.1 GCA_003447785.1 Treponema sp. | reverse complement strand
TGACTTCTACAATGTTTGAAGCAAGTTTCTGATACAAATCAGGCTGGGTTGCGATTGCAACAACGAGAGTATCAGGGTCAACAAGGGCAATCGGGCCGTGCTTTAATTCACCGGCACTGAATGCTTCGCAGTGCATGTAGCTGACTTCCTTTAGTTTGAGGGCGCTCTCAAGTGAACTTGCGCTGTCAAACAGACGGCCGATATAAAAGATTTTTTCCTTGTTGAACTGCTTTGAAGCAAACTTCTGGATTTCTGTCTGGTTTTTAATAATTTCTTCTGCTTTTTCTGGAATCTGTGAAAGTTCCTTAAGGGCATTTTTGTAGTCCTTATCTGAAAGTGTATCCCGGAGTTTACCTGTTTTGAGTGCGAGCATGTACAGGCACATAAGCTGTGTCGTATATGCTTTTGTTGAAGCAACGGCGATTTCAGGGCCGGCCCAGGTGTAAATTACATTGTCAGCTTCGCGGCTTACTGTTGAACCTACACAGTTTGTAATTGCAATTACCCGTGCGCCAGCAGCCTTTGCAAGACGGAGGGCAGCGAGGGTGTCGGCAGTTTCGCCCGACTGGCTGATTACGATAAAAATATCGTCCTTATTCAAAATCGGGTTTCTGTAGCGGAATTCTGAAGCAACATCAACTTCTACGCTGATGCGCGCAAACTTTTCAAATGCATATTTTGCAACAACTCCCGCGTGATAAGCCGTGCCGCAGGCAGTGATAACTACGCGGCGGGCGGTTTTCCATGCGTCCCCGAAATCTATTTCTTCAAAGTTGATGTCTACGGGTTTGTTTCCTTCAAATACAAGGCGTGGCCTCATTGTGTCCGTGAGGGCCCGAGGCTGTTCGTGAATTTCCTTCACCATAAAATGTGCAAAACCGCCCTTTTCTGCACTTGAAAGGTCCCATTCAACATGTGTGGGTTCCCGGTGGATTTTTTCGCCTTCGTAATTGTACAGGTCTACGTGGTCCTGATACAAAACGGCAAGTTCTTTCTGTTCAAGATAATAAACATCCCTTGTGTACTCGAGAACTGCAGGAACATCACTTGCAATAAAGTTTTCATCCTTTCCAAGACCTACGATAAGAGGACTTTCCTTGCGGGCAGCGATTACTCGGTCAGGATAATTTTTGCATACAACGCCTAAAGCATAGCTTCCTTCAAGGCGGTGGAGGGTTTCGAGAACTGCCTTAAAAAGGTCATTTGTTTTTTCGTAAAAATAGTTGATAAGGTGGGCAACAACTTCTGTATCAGTCTGGCTTTTGAATACTACCCCCTGCTCCTGCAAAAATGCCTTGAGTTTTGCGTAGTTTTCGATAATTCCATTGTGAACAACGGCAATAGTTCCGGAAACATTTGTCTGCGGGTGTGAGTTTACATCACTTGGTTCGCCGTGTGTTGCCCAGCGTGTATGGCCGATGCCCACATTACCCGAAACGAATTCAGGAGTTTTGGCGATAAGGGCCTGCAGGTTTTCTTCATTTTCTTTTTCCGCAAGAACTAAATCTTTCTGCTTTGACTGCTTTACGACCTGGTTAGTTATGCGTTCAACGAGGAATTTAAGGGCGCCCTTTGATTTTTTAACGAGAATCTCATTATCGTCTTTTGAAAGAACAGCGATTCCGGCTGAGTCGTAACCTCTGTATTCAAGTTTTTTAAGACCGTTTATTAAAACAGGTGTCGCCTCTTTAACACCAACATAACCAACAATACCACACATAAGCTTCTCCAAAAAAAATGGGGCTGTCCTAATAGTTTCAAATGTCATTGCCGCACTCGATGCGGCAATCTATAAATACTTACAATATAAGTAAATAGATTTTCGGGTCAAGCCCGAAAATGACACTTTTTGAACTTATTGGACAACCCCTTTATCATATCGAAAAATGACCGATTAAACAATTCCATCGAGAGCTTTTACAACAGTCTCGTCGTACATATTTTTCTTTGAAAGTAATTCTTCGATTGCACTTTCCTTATCCATAATCTGTTTGTAGTTACGGCGGCTTATGAGCGAATTGTAACTTTCAACAACGTGGATCAGTTTTGCAATCTGAGGAATATCATCACCTGCAAGTCCGTTGGGATAGCCTGAACCATCCTCGTTTTCGTGATGGTAAAGGGCAGCATCATTAAAGATGTTGCGGTATTTTTCAGGAACAAAGTCCAGGTGGTCGCCAACTACACTTACGTGGTTACGGATAATCTGGCGCTGTTCGTCAGTTAAGTTTTCGGCAGCAAGAATGTCTTCCGGAACATCAAGGAAGCCTGCGTCATAAACCATTGCGGCACAGAAGTACAGCATTGAAGTATTCTGGTTTAAGCCCAGTTCCATTGCAAGTTTATAAACAAGTTCACTGACGTTCTTTGAATTATTCTTGCGTTTTGTAATGGCATCAATCTGAGCGCCAAGTTCTTCACATTTAATTGCAAGCTGTTTTAATTCATCCTTTTCTTCAGGTTTCATTTCCGGTGCCGGAAGGGCATCAACACCCCAGCGCGAACTTCCTGCAGAACGTAAACCGCCCATTCCGTCGAGATCAGTTACGTTGCCCAGCAGAAGCTGGTTGTTTGCCTGCTGCATTCCTGCAACAAGTTTGAGAGTTTCTTCAAACTGCATTGACTGGCGGGCACTTGCACGGGCAGCCGCACGGATTCCAAGAATTACAATAATGAATACAACTACGAGAATTGCACAAATAATCAAAACCGCAACCAGAACGATGTGATTTGACTTTGCACTCTTTTCAGAAGTTTCTACAAGTTTGTCACCGAGAACAACGATGGAAGACTGCATGTTTTCCTGGCTCTTCTGAATAGCGTCCATAAAGCTTTCCTGGCTTTTGCGCTGTTCGTCGAGCTGCTGCTGGTACATAGCGCGCTGTTCTTCTTTTTCGGCCTTCTCTGCGGCTTCTTTTTTTGCCTGAAGTTCAGATTCCTGCTGGGCATAAATCTCTTTGATTTTACGCTGGATTGAACCATCTGCAATCACCGAGTACTTTTGAACATTGTCTGTAACATCAGTAAAAAGTGAATAATTCTTGTCTTTTTTAATGTTATCAAGAACTTTTGAATAGATTTCTGTTGCTACAAGCGTTACATTTGCCGGAATACCTGTGTTTTCGTTAAGGCGGAGAACCGCATTAATCGTTTTGTAGGCATCCAAATACTGAGCGCTTTCATACTGTGTATTGGCACGCTCCAGATAACGTTTAGTCAAGTCTGCTGTTGCCGACTGAGCCTGTAAAAAAACAGTTGCAAACAAACAAACTACAGCAACAAAAAAACTTTTTTTATTTGTTAACATTTCCAACTCCAATTGCAAATATTGCCTTAGCTCTATTATCAATTCCGTTTTGTTTCATAAACAGAAGATCGCTTACACCAAGTTTAACTCCGATTTTTGTGCGTTCGTTGATCGCAAGGGGAACAGTAACTGCACCGCCAAATTCCATGCTGGCCTTTACGTCTTCCATGCTAAAGTGTCCCAGACAGTAATCATAATGTAACTGAAGCCCGGTTTCGCCAAACCTGATGTTATCAAGTCCGATACCGATTACAGGTGTCGGGAAGGATTCTACAGAACCGGTTTCAACTTTACCGTCAGTACCAAGTCCATAATATGCAAAGCCTGCACGCAGGAATAATTTATTACTGATTGAATTGAATGAAATCATCGGAATTGCCCTCAGGCTGTACATAACTTCTTCTTCACCCTTGCCCATTGTGAGCATGTGGTAATCCCCCTGAACATCCAGTCCCATTGTGTACTGGTCTGTTTGATACAAAAGGTCGAGACCAAGCAAAAGACCGTATTTGATGCTTGAATAAGAAGCCGGGTCTGAAACATTCTGAAGAAGAACATCAGCAATACCAAACTGGAAGTTCCATGTCAAAGAAGAGAACTGGCGATGACTTTCGTTGATATAAACTGACGAACCAGAAGCCGTGCTTACAGTCGAATAGGTATTTGATTTTTCGATTTTTTCCTTTGTACGTGCGTTCATTGCGGCAATGCGCTCTGCTTCAAGGCGTGCTCTGTTTTCTTCGGCCTGTTTTGCAGCCTGTTCATTTAAGATTGCGCGGTCAATGTATGAATACAAATCTACAGCGTCAAAGTTTTCCAGGTTGTTATCAATTACGGCAAGAGATGCCTGGCGGGCAAATTCAAGATCGTCATCGATAATCAGCTGACGGGTCTTTTTGAGGGCATACGACTCATAGAGAGAGTAATCCGGCGAACCGCTCTGATTTTTTAAAACCGCAGAAATTTTATCAGCAGAGTGTTCTGCAAATGCCAGGTTCAACTGTGAATATACAGCATCAAGGCTGTCCTGTGCTGAAAGCGGAATCAATCCAAATGTAAGAAGAATAAGGACAAGTGAAAGGCCTTTAATTGAAATGTTTCTCATGAATACTACCTCTCTAAACAAATAATTTTAGCATTCCTAATATTAGAAGTCAAATAACCCTTTATTTTATTATTGAAGATATAAAAAAATTGACGTAAAATATTAGGTATGAAAATTCAATTCAATAAAAAAACAGTTTCCCTGATTGCAGTCATTACCCTTCTCCTTGCAGTTATTATCGGCATATTTGTTCCAAAAAAACAGATTATTGCATTCTATGATTTGTCGGAATTTGAAGTTTCCGGCTTAAAAAGGGCACTTGAAGCCCAGGGACAGGACGTTTTTAACCCTAAAAAATTTAAATATATTGAATATGATAATTCCCTCGCCCTGGAAAAACAACTTTCCAGAAAGCCATCAATTCTTTTTGCCAGAGGCGGCAGTGAATTCAACAGGACAATTACAGCCGCAGGCACAAAGACAAACCTGGTTCTGACAGGTGACCTTTCAGGCCTTACTTCCAGCATGAAAGGCCTTGTTCTTGCAAAAGACAAAAATATCGCGGCAGTTCCGGTACTTTCCAGCAACATGGAAATTGCAGTAAACATGAACCTTTACCGCCGTTCAAGGATGACCACCATCAGCACATGGAGCGACATCGAAAAATTTGCAGAAATTTCCAAAAACAGGGAAAAGGCCGGCATCATGTTTGACTGCAAAAATGCAGACAACTTTCTTGATATGACAGGCGCCCTTATCGAGTCCTTTGACGGCCGTGACGCTTACCACCAGGCTGTAAAAATCATTAACGATACTGTGGCAGAAGGTTCAGCATTCAACTCAGGAAAAATCGTACAGAATCTGATGACTCTGGAAGGCTCGCCGCTCAACACAACGGTTCAGACATTAAAAAGATGGGATAAAAAAGGACTTCTTCTGTCAGGAACCTTTAATGCGGCTCAGACCGATGTTAATTCGTTCATGAAAAACGACAATGTAAGCCTTACTTTTATCACTCTTTCAACACACCGCCAGATTCCGCGAGACACAATCGAACGCTATACTTCGATTTATCTGCCTTCTGACATCGCTCCTTCACTGAGAGCCTTTACGGCACCAGCAGTTTACGCCGCCGCATTCAAAAAGAATAAAAAGACTGTAACACTCTTTAACGCTTTGATAAGTAAGGAAGGTCAGGAAAAACTCTGCGCCCAGACAGGATTTGCTCCGGTTCTTGCACAGTGTAAGACAGTTGACCGCCAGGCAGATGACGCACGCTACTGGGTAGCGGCAACAAATCCGCCTTTACAGGGCTTGAGCCGTGACATTACACTGACCGCTGAACAGAAAGAAGATCTTTCAAAATCAATTCAGGCGGCTGTACGCTTTAACTAAAGTACTAAAGTAAACCCAGAAACGCTTTTATTGAATTATTTACCGACGCAAAAATGACTGAAGATTGAACCAAGCACATCGTCCGGAGTTACCTGACCGGTAACTTCGCCCAGGCTGTCCAGACAGTCTTCAAGGTCCTGTACCACCGCATCAAGCCCGTAGGAACCATCGGCCGCAATTTTAAGGGCGTGCTCAACCCGTTCCAGGGCCTCGCAGACCGACTGTTTCTGGCGTTCCGAGCCGAGGCCCGTATGTGAGCTTTTTACCTGTGATGAACCAAGCAGAATCTTTTTTACAAGCGTTGTCAGTTCACCAAGTCCCAGACCTTTCTTTGCACTGATATAAACTGAATTCTGAGCACCGTCAAATTCAAGTTTTTTGTCAGAAGTATCAATTTTATTAAAAACTATAACCGTCGGAATCGAATTATTGTTTTTTACAAACTCAATGTCGTCTGCACTCACACCCTTTGTGCTGTCCACAAGATAGAGCATCAGGTCGGCTGTGGCAGCAATATCCTTTGTAAGTTCAACACCCCGGGCTTCGATTACATCGTCTGTTTTGCGCAAGCCCGCAGTGTCAAAGAGGCGCGCAGGAATTCCGTCAAAACTTACCCAGCTTTCAATCCAGTCCCGGGTTGTTCCTTCGATGTCGCTTACGATTGAACGGTCTTCCTTGAGCAGCGCATTAAAGAGGCTTGATTTTCCGGCATTGGTTTTACCGGCAAGAACGATTTTTGCTCCGTCCTGATAGATTTTTTCGCTTTTCCATGAATCAGCAAGACTCTGGAGACGGTCGCGGGCAGTAACCAGATCGTTCTGGTCAAAGCTGTCTGCAATTGTTTCTTCGTCTTCAGGATATTCAATATCAACTTCGATGGCGGCCAGTGTGTCAGTTATCAGAGTTTTGATTCCGTCGATTTCTTCAAAAAGTGAACCGCTCAGGCGGCCTGCGGCGTGAGACCGGCTTGCATCAGTTTTTGAATCGATAATTTCTCTTACAGCTTCAGCCCGAGTCAGGTCAGCCTTACCGTTTATGTAGGCACGGAAGGTAAATTCGCCGCGTTCTGCGGGACGGAAGCCGTTTTTTATCAGAAGATTGTAAACTGCATTTACAACGCTTACACCGCCGTGACAGGAAATTTCGCACATTTCTTCGCCGGTAAATGATTTGGGTGCACGGAAAACAGAAACGAGAACTTCATCAATCCGGTTATCGCCCCCGTTTTTATCTGCG
>DLYJ01000078.1:520-3199 GCA_003447785.1 Treponema sp. | reverse complement strand
TGCGCCCCAGTTCCAGAACTTTACGGCATCCTTTTTTTTGCCATAGTACATGAAGAGGGCAAACCCCTGCTGGATAAAAGACGGGGTGTATTCGTCAGCGGATTGAATTTTATCAAGGGCTTTCAGGTACAAGTCCTGAGCTTCCTTTTCATTTCCGCTGGCAAGGGCGACAAACCCCTTAAACCAGCTGATAAAAAACTCACTCTTTGCCGGAACGATGTCCTTTACCTGAGCGTAATATTTTTCCATGTCCTCTTTTTTGTACAGATAATCTTTTACGATTGATTCGTAGATAAAAACGAGGGTCTGTTCCTTTGCCAGAGTGTATTCCAGGGTGTCTTTAATATCACCGGTTTCTTTTTTTGCCGCCATGTTTTATTCCTTATTTTGTTAATTCTCTTGCGCGTTCAAGGGCCTGGTCGATGTGGTCAAATATATTTTCCCGTCCGATTACATCTGCCATTCCTGTTTTTTCTAGAAGCATGTAAGGCTGAGTGTGGATTCCGGAAATTACGATGGTAACCTTGAGTCTGTCGCAGACTGCCTTAGCCTGTTCAAGAGCACGGATTCCGCCGGCGTCCAGGTAGAGTGTGTGGCGCATGCGCAAAATCAGGACCTTGTATTTTAAGCCGGCCTGTTCAACTGCAACTTCAAATTTGCGTACTGTTCCGAAGAAGAGCGGACCGTCGATTTCGTAAACCATTACATTCTCTGGAACTTCAAGAGCCTTTTCGTCAGTATCGTTGTTTGCAATGATTCCGCCAATCTGAGTTTCGCGGGCCGATTGAACTTCGCTCAGTTCGATCATTTTTTTGATAAAGAAGAATGCGGCAAGGCCGAGACCAACTTCGATTGCAACTGTAAGGTCAACAAAGACTGTAATCAGGAAAGTTGTCGCAAATACTGCCGTGTCTGACTTCTGACCTTTTACCAGGGATTTGATTGCCTTGATTCCGGCCATGTTCCATGCAACGTTGATTAAAACTGCTGCAAGTGCTGCCATGGGAATATATGCTGCGTACTTTCCGAAGAAAAGAAGAATCAGAAGAAGTGTGATTGCGTGTATGATTCCTGCGACCGGTGTCTGACCGCCGTTCTTGATGTTTGTTGCGGTACGTGCGATTGCTCCTGTTGCTGGAATTCCGCCAAAAAGCGGAGAAGCGATGTTTGCAATACCCTGTGCGATTAATTCGGTATTTGAATCGTGCTTTGCACCTGTCATACCGTCTGCTACTACGGCAGAAAGCAGGGATTCAACTGCGGCAAGAACTGCGATTGATACAGCGGTAGGGAAAAGGTTTCTGATTGCAGAAATTGAAATTTCCGGGAATTGCGGAAGGGGCAGTGTGGATGGAATTACAAAGTGTTCCCGTCCGTCTGCAAAAAATCCGATTGTATCAGTTTTTAATCCGAAGAATTTGTCCAGGAGAATTGAAGCAACAGTTGCCAGAATCAAAACAACAAAGCTGCCTGGAATTTTCTTTGAAAATCTTGCCCAGATAAAAATGAATGCAAGGCAGACTGCAGCCATTACTGTTGAATACATGTTGATTGTTCCGAAACTTTTTGCGTACATGATGATTTTTGGCAAAAAGTCGCCCGGCATTTTTGAATATGTTTCGCCGAGGATTGTAACCGGAACGGAAAAGTCTGGTGTAAGCCCGAAGAAGTCTCCGATTTGTCCTGCTGCGATTGTAACTGCGATACCTGCAGTAAAGCCTGTTACGATTGTATACGGAATGAATTTTACAAGACCGCCCATCTTAAAGACGCCGAGTAAAATCAAAAGGATACCAGCCATGATTGTTGCCACAGCCAGCCCTGAAAGACCGTGCTGTGCAACAACTGCATAAACGATTACGGCAAAGGCACCTGTCGGTCCTCCAATCTGTACGGTTGAACCACCAAAAGCCGAAATACAAAAGCCTGCGATGATTGCTGTAAAAAGACCTGCTGCCGGGTTAACGCCCGAAGCAATTGCAAATGCAATCGCAAGAGGAAGGGCAACAATGCCGACGATGATTCCTGCGATTAAGTCGGAAACAAATGTTTTTCCGCTGTAATTCTTAAGTGAATTAATCAATTGTGGTTTGAACATAATAGAAAATTATGTCGTTTTTTAGCGTCTTGTGCAATAAAGCCAGTGAATTTAAGGCGGATTTTGCGGATAAATACGGATTCGGTTAAATAAATGCCGGAAATATGTTATAATTTTAAAATATGAAATTGCAGAATGTAGTTTTGGCAGCGTCGGCCTTGCTTTTTTGTGCCGGCTGCAAAAAGTATCCGGAAATGACGCTGGAAGAAATAGAAGCGTATAAGGCATCGGCGTCAAATACACTCGTAGAAAAGACCGTTTCAAAACCGTTCAGGGATGAAGGCTGGGTTGCAGGAAAGAGCGGCGGTGTCTGGCAGGATACAATCAGCAGTGATCCGAAAAGCTTTAACCTTTTAATTGCAGAACGGGACGGCGAAACTACAGGCATTTTAAGCCCCCTCGTTGAATATCTGGTTGACTACAATACAGTTAAAAAACGCTGGACTGCACGCTGCGCAGATTATAAAATCGTCAACAATAAAGACGGTTCCATGGATTTAACCTACACCCTGCGGGATGACCTTTACTGGTCATTCTATAAAAATTCAAAACCGCGGGTTAAAGTTACCAGCGACGACGTT
>DLYJ01000078.1:0-398 GCA_003447785.1 Treponema sp. | reverse complement strand
GACGGAAGCGAAGGCAGAATCACGATTCAAAAAGTTGACGACAGAAGTTTTACATTCCACTTTCCCCGCCCTGAAGCAGATCCTCTTCTTGCGACAAACATGAGTTTTGGTCCTGCATTTTTGTATAAGGCTGCAAAAGACAGGGGCGGTGCAAAGGCTGTAAAGGATTTGTTTACGGTTGCATCCGACCCGAAGGAACTTCCCAGCATGGGTCCTTATTTTATCAGTGAATACACGCCGGGCCAGCGCATAATTTACGAAAGAAACGATGATTACTGGGAAAAGGATAAAAACGGCCAGAGCATCTTCTATCCTCAGAAAAAAGTGATGAGCATTGTAAGCGATGTAAATACAAAACTCCTGCTGTTCAAGCAGGGTAAGCTCGAAGACTACGGTCC
>DLYJ01000246.1 GCA_003447785.1 Treponema sp. | reverse complement strand
CGCGTTTCATTCTACTTCAAGGGAACAGACGCAAACCTTACACTTGAAAACCTTACTTTGATTAATAGCGCTGATGGAGAAAAAGTTTATTCTTCTGCAGTACAGTATGCCAGCGGCAACGCTCAGGCAGAAACGATTTTCTTCCACAACGGTAAGGGACACAGACTTCTTGCCAACAACTGCAGTTTTAAAGGACACCAGGACACAATGCAGATTAGCGGAAAATGCTGGTTCTACAACTGCTATGTTGAAGGTGACGTTGACTACATCTGGGGTTATGTTGATGTAGCACTCTTTGAAAACTGCGAACTTAACTGTGTACGCTATGTTAAGGACCGCGCATACCTCTTTGAATGCCGCGTTGGTTCAAAAGAAGAAAACATTGTTCCAAAGGGATTTGTACTGTTCAATTCAACTGTAAATGTTGAAGAACGCCAGACTGCATTTATCGCACGCCGCGCTACAGCAGTTGAAAAGGCAAAAATTCCTTACTACGACCAGTGTGCAGCCATCAACGTAAACTTTAAGGGACCGGGAAGCTTTAACCCGATGTACTACTACGTAGGAAAGGCCCCTCAGTTTGAAGGCGACTGTTCTGCAATCGGATGGAAGTCATACAACTTGAACTTTAAGGAACTTGCAGGAACAAAACCTACAAAAGAAACTGAAGCAAAACGCTATAAGGATTCTGCAATTCTCAACAAAAAACAGTACAAGGCTGAATTTGCAAACCGTAACCTGATTATGAACCGTGTTTATAACAAGTCTACAGGCAAATATGAAGCTGATAAAGATATCTGGGATTTGAACAAAGTAATCGCTGACCGCGGTTACAACATCAAACCTGTAAAATAATAAATCAGTTTGCTGACAAAAAAGGAGCGCCAGGAGGTGCTCCTTTTTTTATGTGTTGAATCTGATTGTTGCAATCTGGTCTACTTCGTCTACTTTTTCTTTTATCAGCCTGTACAAGTCAGGCGTTTTTTTGTCCAGCATCCGAACTTCGCTGAGCATGGTGTAAAACAAATCCCTGTATTTTTTCTGCGCAAACTTTTTTAATGTGGCTGGAATTGCGCGGATATATTTTTTATTGTTTGCCCCCGGCCTCTGGCTTAATTCAATCAGTTGTTCCAGCTCTTCCTGCTTTGTTGAACATACGGATTTTTCAAGGACAGTAAGGAGAGCAGACAGATCTTCGAATGAAAAAGATTCAAGTTCTGTAAGGAGATTGAGTGTAAAATTGTCAGTGCTTTCGAATTCAACTGTTTTACTATCGAGCGTTAGTTTTAAGCCGTCAGCACCATTTATTTTAAAGTTTTCCTTTACCCTCTGGCAGCAGTACCTTCGTTTGAGCATCAGAAGAACTTTCTTTTCCAGCACAACCTTGTCGATATTTACCTCGCATTCTTTTCTGCTCTTTCTGCATGTGTCGATTACAAGGATAAATTCAATATCTGAATTCAATCTCTTATTGCTCTGCTTGCCGCCGCGATATTTTACATAATCGCTTGTCACGATTGAAACATAGCCTTTGCTGAGACAAATCCGCTTCATTTCGTCAAAGGGGATGATTCCGTCGGAACTGTAGCTGATTAAAATGTATTTGGAATTAATATTTTTGATTAATTCCTCAAATACCACAATCGCTGTGTCCCTGTAACAATACGGGGAACGGGTCTTTACCCAGTCAGTCCGGATGCCGGCCTTGTTTTTAAGGACGCCTTTTTCGTTTAATTCAAGAGGTTCAGGAATTTTGTCCCAGCGGGCAATTGTATTGAGCATGTGATAATTGCTTCCGTACTGGTGCTGGTTGTACGGCGGATCAAGGTAAACCACGTCCATAGGCGGCAGTTCTTTTACAAGTTTGTTTGCGTCCATGTTGTAAACAACTACATCCCGGTCGCTGTCTATGAGTTCGTTAGGGTGTAATTCAATCTGACCGAGGATACGGGTAAGAGCATCCTTTCCGTGGCCGCCAAACTCCTTGTGATATGCTTTAAAAACTCCGCTTGTGTTTGTGTGGGTTGCGCTTTCGTATAAAAGATTTGAAATCAAAATGCTTCTGGCAAGATTTTTCTCCGGAAAATTCTGTTCAATATAGTTACGGATTTTATCGATTGCAAGTGCGTTCTGATGTGTGTAAAAAAGGCGCTCAGTTTTATTGTCCGCCTTGGAAATATCGTCCTTGTGTGCCGCATAATAGCGCGCAATGTACTGATCTTTTTTTGCTGGAGCCGGAAGTGAATTTATCTCGTTTATCAGTTTTTCGTACTGCCCGGTTCCACCAAAAAGAGCCTCCAAATCGCGTTTATTGGCCTTTATAAAGCCTTCCGCGAGCAAAGTGGCATAATATTCCCAATCGTTGCAATGAACCTCAAATCCGAGGCTTTTGGCAAATCTGGAAACAACACCGGAGCCGCAGAACAGGTCTGCAAATTTTATGTTGTTGCCTTCGTGAATCCGGCAAAGTTCAAGTGCCTTATAAATCAGAGATAGAAGTTTTCGTTTGTTTCCGATGTAGGCGATTATCTGTTTTGTGAGGTAGGCACTTTCTAAATTCATCAAATTTTCTCTAATAAAAAAATTTTACCAAGAGAATTCCTGAGTGTCAATCCGATTGAATTTTATTCGGTTAAATGCGGACAAAAAGACCTTTCCCGAAGAACGGCGCTCCCGGCCCGCACACTCCCCCCCCCACCCAACAGTGGTTTAAAACGCAGGAGACCGGCCAAAAGCCGGTCTCCTGTCGTTTTTGAAACTAATTTTGCACGCACGCAATTTTTGCGAAGCAAAAAAACGTGTCGTGTCATAGTGTTTTATGCTGCACCCGCAGGAGTGTCAGCATAAAACCTATTTGTAAAGTTCAATAAGCTTCTGCAGGTGAACGAATCTTGCTTTAGCAGCTTCTTCGTTTCTGTCGAAGAGAACTTTAGCGCGTTCAGGGAACTTACGTGTAAGTGCCGAGTAGCGTGTTTCGTTGTTAAGGAATGCCTGGTAAGTTCCGTCACCTTCTTTAGAAGTGAGTGTGAACGGATTCTTGCCTTCTGCTTTAAGAGCAGGGTTGAAGCTGAACAGGTTCCAGTAGCCGGCTTTTACGGCTGCCTTCATTTCGT
>DLYJ01000025.1 GCA_003447785.1 Treponema sp. | reverse complement strand
TAACAATCGATGCAGTTCAGCAGGCAGGTGCCAAATCAATCACACTGGTTCTTCCGGCATTCCCATACAGCCGCCAGCACAAAAAGAAGAGCCGCGAAGGTCTGACAGCATCCCTTCTCTGCCACATTTACGAAATGAAGAACGTTACCCGCGTAATCACACTTGATATTCACTCCCGGGAAATCGTTAACGCATTCAATACAACTTACCTTGATAACCTTCACGCTTCTTACCAGATTATCCGTGAACTTGCAAAGGTAGTTAATCTTTCTGGTCCGGACAAGGAAGACCTGGTTGTTGTAAGCCCGGATACAGGTGCAATCGACCGCAACAAGTTCTACGCAACAGGACTTAAAGTACCACTGGCAATGATTTACAAGGAGCGTGACTACTCGGTCGTTACACAGGACGCTAAAAATACAAACATCAAGAGCATTAAACTCCTGGGCGACGTAAAGGGCAAGGTTGCATTCCTGGCAGACGATATGCTGGGAACCGGCGGTACGCTGCTCAAGGCCATGGGATTTCTCCACGATTTGGGCGCTACAAAAGTTATCGCCGCAATCTCACTTCCGTTCTTTACAGGTAACGCAATCGAACTTTTTGACCAGGCTTACAAGGACGGACTTTTCTACCGCATTATCGGTACAAACGCCGTATATCACCCGGACCTCAAGGAAAAGGAGTGGTTCATCAGTACAAACGTTTCAGGCCTTTTTGCAAACGTTATTACACGCATTCACCACGACCAGAGCCTGAGCGATCTGCTCGATAACCGCACTATCATCGACAAATTGATTAAGAAAGAAGACTAGAATTAATGAAAGACGCCATTCTCTGCATCGATATTGGAACTTCATCGCTTAAGGCCGCATACATGGAAGACTCGCCCAAGAGTCTTGCCTTTGCACGCTACACATTTAAGGACACTACAAAACAGAAAGCTGCCCTTGAATGGATGACAGGCGTAAAGGCATGTCTGGAAGAACTCAGGATGAAACAGCCGGAAGTCGGAATCGAAGCAATCTGTATCAGCGGAAACGGCCCTACCATCGTAAGCGAAGACGGAACAACACTTTTGTGGAGCCGTCCGGTGCCTTCAACAGTAACCGATAAGGATTCGCTTTTTTTAAATCGAATTGACGGTTTCAGAAAAACATATCCCCTTGAATGGCACGAATCAACTTCCGTTTTCAGCGGACCTGAATATTTGATTTACAGCCTTACCGGCGCAAAAGTAACAATTCTTCCGGAAGAGCGCTACGAAAAGATTTACTGGACTGACGCTCAGTTAAAGGCCGAAGGTTTTAGTGCGGACGAAGCTGCAAAACTCCCGGCTTTTGTAGAACCCGGCGCACTTGCAGGAAAGGTTAACAAACAGGCTGCCGAACTCACAGGTCTTACCGAAGGAACTCTGGTTTTCTGCGGCGCACCTGACTTTATCGTAGCCTTAATCGGAACAGATACCCTGGACAACGGTCTTATGTGCGACCGTGCAGGTTCAAGCGAAGGAATCAACCTCTGTACCAGTGAACCAATTTACGCACCAAACATCCGCACCCTTCCGTCAATTATCCCTGGAATGTGGAATGCAAGTGTTTTGATTCCTGATACAGGAAGCCGCTTTGCAGTATTCAAGGATAAAGTCGAAAAAGAAATCGGACAAAAAATCACCCATAAAAACCTCGTTGCACTCCTTGTTGACTGGGACAAGGAAGGAACAGAAAAAATAATTTCTGAAGAACTCAGGAACGAAGGCCTGACGGTAGTTCACGACGTAACACACCAGCTTTGGGCCGCAGTAAACATCTTGAAACAGGCTTCCCAGAAAGCAAAAATCCCCCTTCCCCGCAGCATGACAATCACGGGCGGCCAGGCTTTAAACGAAAAGTGGACACAGGTCAAATGCGACACGCTCTGCATCCCTATCAGCGTAACGGAATGTGTTGACGCAGAACTCGTAGGCGACAACGTTCTTGCACGCATTGCCCTGGGTTACTACGACTCAATCGAAGAAGCAGCCTTTGCCCTTGTAAAAAAGGCAAAAACATATATGCCAACAGTTCCGGCGGATCACGACTAAACGCCATATAACCGCCAGACAGCACAGCCATGAAAGTTTACAAAATTCCGGATGAAACAAAAGTTTTAATATTCGATATTGATTCAACTTTGTACACCAATCCCGAATACGCAAAGGAGCAGATTGACAGCCAAGTAAGGCACTTTGCAGACATCCGCGGAATCAGCCATGACGAAGGCCGTAAACTTGTGCGCGATTTTAGAAATGAATGGGCAAAAACTCACGGAGGCAAAAAAATCAGCCTCGGAAACCTTCTCACCCACTTTGGAATTTCAATTGAACAAAGCATTCAGTGGCGCAAAACCCTTTTTGATCCTGCAAAATACCTTTCCAGGGACGAAAAACTGATTCAAACTTTAGACGCTCTTTCCAAAAAATATTACATAATCTGTGTTACCAACAATCCGGTTGAGCCTGCCATGCGTACCCTTCAAGTTATCGGAATTCAAAACTACATCAAAAAAGTAATCGGGCTCGATTCAACAAAAAAGTCAAAACCCGCAAAAGAAATCTTTGAACTTGCCCTCAAAACGGCACAAAATGTACTGGACACCCCGGTGGAATTCAACAGTTGTATCAGCATAGGCGACCGCTACGACATAGACCTGGCACTTCCCCTTGAACTTGGCATGGGAGCCATTCTCGTAGACGGTGTAAATGACGTATACGGGCTTACTTCCCTACTATAAAATATGACAGTTTTTTATAAACTTCTGATAGTTTTTACCACACTTTGGGGTTATAATTAGGTTTA
>DLYJ01000191.1 GCA_003447785.1 Treponema sp. | reverse complement strand
AACGACATCTGCTACAAAGGTGCATTCGACCTGATGGATTCAATCAAAAACGGAAAGCCTGAAGGACTCAAAGTTTTTGGCGACAAGTGGACAACTGTTTATGAAGCCCTTTCAACACTGCCTGAGCGCGAAAAAAAATCATGGTTCGAATTTGACCATTTTTACAGCGACGTAGCCTTCCCTGAAGCTCTTCCAATCGTATACAAAAATCACCCGAAGCACCTGTTTGACATCGGCGGAAACACCGGAAAATGGGCAATTACTTCATGCCGCTACGACAAGGATGTAAAAGTTTCCATCGTTGACCTTCCGGGCCAGACTGCAGTTGCAGAAAAAAATGCAAAAGACGCAGGATTTGCCGACAGAATCAACTTTGTAAGCGGAAACGTTCTGGACGAAACTACAAAACTTCCTGCAGGCGCTGACGCTGTGTGGATGAGCCAGTTCCTGGACTGTTTTTCACTTCATCAGATTACAAAGATTCTGACCAAGATTTACAACTCAGTTGATGAAAACTGTGACGTTTATGTTATGGAACCTCTCTGGGACATGCAGAAATATGAAGGCGCAAGCTACTCGCTCCAGGCAACTTCGCTTTACTTTACATGTATCGCAAACGGAAACAGCAAGATGTACCGCTACGGCGAGCTGGTAGAAGCAATCGAAAAGGCAGGATTCCATCTGGTGACAGCTCACCACAATCTTGGAAGCAACGCATATTCAATCTTGAACTTTAGAAAAAACAAATAAATGAACATAAGAGTATCCAAGTTTGCTTTTTATAAACCTTCTCCGGAAAACCCGCTGGAACAGCCTAAACTTGAATTCGTAGATCCGCTGTTCCGCCGCCGCCTGAGTCAGCTGACACGCATGACGATTCAGGTGGTGCACGATCTGGGAAGTGAAGCTTCAGACTGCAAACTTGTTTTTTCCAGCTTTCGTGGCGAAATTGCCCGTCAGTTAAAAATCAACAAAGGGCTCGTTGAAGATGCAGACGTAATGCCTGCTTCCTTTTCGATTTCTGTTTTTAATACACCGCCTGCTGCCGCAACAATCGCATTAAAAAACAAGGCGGGCTACACTGCAATTTATCCCTCTGAGGACAATTTTGCTTCTGCCGTAACTGCCGCCGCCGCAGAAATTTTATCGGGAACAGAACAAAAAATCGTCTTTGTGTACGCCGACGAAACAGTTCCGGAAGAATACAGTTCAATCAGGGATTATACGGCAGAACCTGCCCTCGCCTTTGCCTGCATCCTGGAAAGAGAAGGTTCAACAGGAAAAGAACTGGATCTCAGTGCCCCGTACTGCAAATCACCCGCAGCATTTCTGGAGAACTTTGTTGAATAGCAACCCTCAGACCCGGCAGGCCGCCGAGCCTGTTTTTGAAGTTCGAAAAATAAAAAATCCTCTCTGGTATGTGTATCATATAATTCTTAAATATTTTGCATTCTTTCTTTTTGGGCTGGGCTCGGTCCTGCTTTCGGTCATCGCGTTTCCCGTGATGAAGATTCTGTGGCCCGGAAAAGAGGCTTTTCAAAAAAGAGCCCGGGTTTTTGTAAGCTTTCTGTTTAAGTTTTTTGTGACAGTTCTCCGCGTAACCAACGGCATAAAAATGTCGGTAAACGATATTCAGAAGTTTAAGAATCTGAAGGGCGGTGTGCTCGTTGCAAACCATCCGTCTCTCCTGGACGTAGTTTTTCTGATTTCGATGATCGGTAATGCGGATGCGATTGTAAATTCAAAACTTGCCGGCAAAAACATCCTTCATTTCATTATCAATAATCTTTATATTTCCAATTCTCTTGAATACGAGGTTCTGATTGAACGCTGCTCGGATTCAATTAAACGGGGAAACGTGCTGATAATTTTTCCGGAAGGAACACGCACCAAGGCAACCGGACAAAATCCGTACAAAAAAGGCGCCGCAAGAATTGCCCTTGCGGCCGGCTGCCCGATTTATCCGGTCTTTATCGGCGGAAACGATAAACGCGGCTTGAGAAAGGGCGACCCGATGTTTATGTACAATACGGATTCAATTTACGACTACAGGTTTTATCTGAAGGATCCGATTCTGGTAGATGAATATAAAAATGAACCGGGACCTGCCGCCGCAAAACATCTGACTCAGAAGATTCACGACGCCCTCTGTTACGAAAATAATCTTTCATTACTTACCGGATTGAACCCTTTAAATCCGCTGGCAAAATCCCGCATTAAGTGATAAGATTAAAACATGTTAAAAGGACGTAATTTAATTCAACCGAATGATTTATCTGTGGCAGAAATCGATGAGATTTGTGCTCTGGCAGAGCAGATTATTGTAGATCCACATTCATTTCAAGACGTGTGTCGCGGGAAAATTCTTGCGACACTTTTTTTTGAGCCAAGCACAAGAACGAGACTTAGTTTTGAGGCCGCAATGCTCCACTTGGGCGGTGCCGTTGAAGGTTTTTCGGACGCTGCAAACAGTTCGACAAGCAAGGGCGAGTCGCTGGCAGACACAATCCGGACTGTAAGTTCGTATGTTGATGTAATTGCAATGCGCAACCCGAAGGAAGGAGCCGCACTTCTGGCAAGCAAGTTTTCAAACTGCCCGATTATCAATGCGGGAGACGGCGGACACTATCACCCGACACAAACCTTAACAGACCTTGTTACAATCCGCGCTCTTAAAGGCGGTTTTGAAGGTCATACAATCGGATTCTGCGGAGACTTAAAGTTTGGACGAACCGTTCACTCGCTGGCAGAAGCAATGAGCCGCTACAAGTGCAATAAGTTTATCTTTATCAGCCCGACAGAACTTTGTATTCCTGACTGGGTTTCAAACTTCCTCCACGACGCGGGAATCGAATATCAGACAGCTGAACGCCTGGAAAGCGTAATCGGCGACCTGGACATCCTTTACATGACACGCGTTCAGAAGGAGCGCTTCTTTAACGAACAGGATTATTTGCGACTGAAGGACAGCTACATTCTTGATAAGGCAAAAATGAAGCTCGCCAAAAAAGATATGATTGTCCTGCACCCGCTCCCCCGCGTAAACGAAATTGCTCCGGAAGTGGATGACGATCCGCGCGCCGCTTACTTTAAGCAGGTTAAGTACGGAATGTACGCCCGCATGGCTTTAATCAGCAAACTTACAGGAGTTTTGTAATGTTGAACGTAGATACTATTAAAAACGGACTTGTAATTGACCATATTAAGGCAGGTGCCGGACCGCACATCTTCCACTGGCTCGGGCTGGACAACGCAAACTTTACCAGCGCCCTCATCATGAATGTGCCTTCCAAAAAAAGCGGCCGTAAAGACATAATAAAAATCGACAATATCATAAATATCGATTATTCTGTATTAGGGTTTATTGACCCGAATATCTGTGTGAATATTATCAAGGACGAAAAAATTGTCCGAAAAATCCGCATGGAGCTTCCTGAACGGGTAGAAAATGTAATCCGCTGTAAAAATCCGCGCTGCATCACAATGACAGAACATTATGTTCCCCAGGTATTTGTGCTGGCAGACAAAAACAAGGCAACTTACCGCTGTGAGTATTGCGACGCTTTTTACACGGCAGGCTCGTTTGAAAGTTAAAAAGGTATTTATCGCGAGGTAAAAAAATTGAATAAATTTGGTTCTACTATAGTTTTTTATAACGCAAGACTTGTTGATTCGTGCATCGACAGTCCCGGAGTTGTTGTTGTTTGCAATGGTAGAATCGCCGGAGTTTTTCTTGGCGAAGTTACAGATTCAAAGGCTGCCCTTAAAATTGCGGAGCCTGTAATTCAGGCGGCTAACTCTCAGGCTAAACCTGAACTCTACGACGCAAAAGCATTGACTCTGATGCCAAGTTTTATCGATATGCATGTTCACTTCCGGTATCCGGGACAGACTCAAAAAGAAGATCTGGACTCGGGAATCAATGCGGCTGTGGCAGGCGGTTTTGGAACCGTTGTCTGCATGCCGAATACAAAACCGGTTGTTTCTACAAAAAAACTCGCCCAGAGCATAATGGCAGAAGCGGCGGCAAAACATAAGGCTCAGGTTTTTCAGACCGTGAGCATCACAAAAGATTTTTCAGGCGAAGACATTACTGAACTCGATAATATCACCCGCGATCAGTTTCCTGTAATCAGTGAAGACGGCCGCGACGTTACTTCTGCAGCCGTCATGCTCGGCGCCATGAAAAAGGCCGGCAAAAAAGGCGTCGTCGTAGCCTGCCACTGTGAAGATCTTGAACTTGGACGCTCTGCTGCTCCATACCGTCAGCGCGCCCTTGGCTTTATGAAAAAGTACAATATTCCGGCGGGGGATGTTAACGCAAAAACTCCGGATGTTCCTGACAGCGTAAATTTTGAAATCGACGGCAACCTTACTGCCGCAAACAAGCTGCTTGCCCTTGCGGAAGATACTGCAACAGAACGCAATATTGAACTTGCAAAGGCCGCAGGCTGTCATGTTCATATCTGTCACTGTTCAACTGCGGTAAGCATTGACGCAGTACGACGTGCAAAGAACCTTATCCGCGAAGGAAAAATCACCAACGGCTTTGACTGTACTGTAGAGATTACTCCCCATCACTTTGGTCTTGTGGGAACCGATGCTCCTTACATCCGCGCCCTTGTAAACCCGCCTCTCAGAAGTGAAGAAGACCGCAGTGCATTGATTGCGGCAATCCGTGACGGAACTGTAGACGTAATTTCTACCGACCACGCTCCCCACACTCAGGAGGACAAGGCCGCAGGAAGTCCCGGCTTTACCGGACTTGAAGTTTCATTTGCCGTAGCAAACACTGTTCTTGTAAATAAAGAAGGATTCTCCCTCAACAAAATCTCTGAACTCATGTCTGCAAATCCTGCAAAAATCCTGAAGATTAACTCAGGCCGGCTTGTTCCGGGGCTTGCCGCAAATCTCGTAATCGTAGATCCGCAGGAAGTCTGGACCGTAGACAGTTCAAAATTCTACAGCAAGGGAAAATCAACTCCACTGGCAGGAAAAACACTTGTTGGCCGCGTAAAGGCAACGTTCTTTGCCGGCAACAGGGTGTACACAGATTAGTTTTATGAACGAAAAAGAAAAGTATTTAAAGGTTTTATCACGACAGTACCCGACTATGGATTCGGTAATTGCAGAAATCGTCAATTTAAAGGCAATCATCAACCTACCGAAGGGCACCGAACACTTTTTGACTGACATCCACGGTGAGTGGGAGCAGTTCAGTCATGTGTTAAAGAACGGGTCTGGTTCAATCAGGACTAAGATTGAAGAAGTGTTTGGCAGCCGTGAGACCGCTTCCGTTAAAAAAAGTCTGGCAACCCTGATTTACTATCCGAAAGAAAAACTGGAGAAAATAAAACAGACCGAAACCGACCTTGAAGACTGGTATTCGGTTACCCTGCACCGTCTCGTAGAGATTTTGCGGCGGGTTTCTTCCAAATACACCCGTTCAAAAGTCCGCAAGGCAATTCCGGACAGTTACGCGTACATAATCGAAGAACTGATTACCGAAAAGGAAGAACTCAACGACAAGCAGGCTTATTACAACAATATCATCCAGAGCATTATCCAGCTGGGAGCCGCCGACACCTATATCGAAACCTTCTGTAATCTGATTCAGCAGCTTGTAATCGATCACCTGCACATCATCGGTGACATTTTTGACAGGGGTCCGGGCCCGCATAAAATCTTAGACAAACTGATGGACTATCACTCCCTGGACATTCAGTGGGGAAACCACGATGTTGTGTGGATGGGTGCCGCAAGCGGAAACGTCCAGTGTATCGCAAATGTTGTCCGCCTCTGCGCCCGCTACAACAATCTTGATGTTCTGGAAGAAGGCTACGGAATCAATCTGACTCCCCTTGTAACTTTCTGTATGAAGTATTATGGCCACATGGACAGACTTGCCGTTCACAAGGCGATTACAATAATTCAATTAAAACTTGAAGACCAGCTCATAAGAAAAAATCCCCAGTTCCAGATGAATCACCGTTTGATTCTGGACAAAATTGACTGGGAAAAGGGCACAATCGTAATCGACGGAAAGGAATGGAAGTTGAATTCAACTGATATGCCCACCATCGACCATAAAAACCCGAACAAATTGAATGAGGACGAAGAAGCCGTCATGGCACGGCTCACATATTCATTTACCCATTGCGAAAAACTTCAGTCCCACGTGCGCTTTTTATTCAACAAAGGAAGCCTCTACAAAGTTTACAACGGAAACCTTCTGTATCACGGCTGCATGCCTCTGGACAGCGAAGGCAACTTCCTGGAAGCAAATATCTACGGCAAGGTATGCAGGGGTAAGGCCCTTTATGATGAACTTGAATCCTGGGCCCGCAGGGCGTACTTTGCCAGAGAGGGCAGCCCCGAAAAAGAAATGGGCGGAAACATTATGTGGTACCTGTGGGAAGGTCCGCGTTCGCCCCTTTTTGGCAAGGACAAGATGGCCGTCTTTGAAAATATGTTTATCGACGACAAGGAAGCCAGCAAAGAGAAGAAAAACCACTACTACGACGATATCGAAAATGTAGAAGTTGTAGATAAAATCATGAATGAATTCCGCGTGGATCCTGCAACAGCCCACATTATCAACGGACACGTTCCCCAGGAAGTTAAAAAGGGTGACAGCCCGATTAAATGCGGCGGAAAACTTTTGATTATCGATGGTGGTTTTGCAGCCGCTTACCACGAAAAGACCGGAATCGCAGGTTACACCCTCGTTTGTAATTCATACGGACTGCGCCTTGTTGTGCACGAAAAATTTACCAGCGCTCAGGACGTAATTGACCGCGACAGCGATATTGTAAGCGATACGATTCAGGTGGAAAAGTTTCCGTCAAGGCTGTATGTGGCTGACACAGATGCGGGAGTTCAGATTAAGGAACAGATTGAAGAACTTCAGGATTTACTTAAAGCCTACCGCGAAGGACAGCTCTGATTCAAATTGAATCCTGGTCTTTGAACAAAAAAAAGGCCAGGGTTACTAGACACAAACTGCAGTTAAAGTGTGCTGCTGCCTTCCGGCTCTGACACGGTGCTGAAAAAGAGTTTTGTTAGCTCCTGGCCAAAAAGAAAAGTGCGGGATTTGAACCTGCCCAAAAATTCAACTGAATAATTGTACCATCCGAATAAATCAGATTCTTTTCTCTATCAAAGAAAAAAAGCCTGCTTGTAAAAGGCAGACTTGAGTAGTGAGACTGACACGATTCGAACGTGCGACCTCCACCTCCGCAGGGTGGCGCTCTAATCCAACTGAGCTACAATCTCAGATATAATTGGTAACACTCAAAAATGTGTCGAGATCGGAGGCGACAGGAGTTGAACCTGCCCAGCCCGTAAGGAACTGACGGATTAGCAATCCGTTGTATTACCGCTCTACCACACCTCCAGGCGTCATCAAAAATTACGGAGCGGGAGGGATTCGAACCCCCGGTATCTTTCAATACAACGGTTTTCAAGACCGCCGCCTTCGACCGCTCGGCCACCGCTCCAAAATTGATGCTCTATTAATTTACATAAAAGAATAATAAGTGTCAATAGCATCTGCGCAAGGAATTCAATTTTTGTAATTACTTTTTGTTATGGACGAAAATCTCTGCTTGCCTTATATTTGAGGTATGGATAAGAATAAATTTTTGCTTTCAGTCTTAGTGGCTGTGCTTGGACTTATGATGGTTATCTCACCGGACGTTTTTATCGCCCTGGTTGTTATTATTCTTGGAGTAGGTTCTGTAGTTAACGGAATCTTTGTTCTGGCTACTACCCGCAATTTGATTTTAGACCCGCAGTACAAGGTTATAATGACCATCCGCGGCGTTATGGCAATTATCGTCGGTTCCCTGGCAGTCCTTTTGCCTCTTGCAATTGCCGCTGTCGTATGGAAATTTATGGCGTACACCCTGGCAATTTTTCTGATTATTTCTGCCGGACTTGAGCTTTACGGCGTAAACAAACTTTACCGCAACGGAATTATGATTCGTCAGTCTGTTATTGAAGTTGTAATCAGCCTGATTCTTGCAGTTGTGCTTTTTATAATTCCTGCAGAAATTGCAGGCGGCGTAATTGTACGTGTATGCGGCGTTTTACTGCTGGCTGCTGGAATTATCTCAGGCATCATGCAGTGGCGCAACAGGCCTCTTGTAATTACTCCGGAAGCCGTATGTTCTCAGGGGGATGCAGTACAGGAAGAAGAGGAGTCTGAAGAGGAAACTTCTGAACCGGAAGAAACTTCCAGCTCAGAATAGTTATTTTGCGGCTGCGGCTTTTACGCTGTCTGCAAAGAGTTTGTTCTGGTCGTCTCTCACCGGAACGCTGAATGCAGGTCCGCCGTCTTCTTCGTTGATTCGATAGATTTTATTTGCTGAATTTGCATAGGCCGGACTTTCAGGATTGTTGATCCACCAGTCCAGTACGCTGACAATACAAAGTGAATATTTAATCAGGTTTGCATTAGTTGCCGCGGTTTCTGCGGCACTTTTTTTTGCCCCCAGCAATACATCGAGACGCTTTGACACTGCGTTGGGAATGTCGAATTCATATTTTGCCCACGGATTTGAAACTCCGAGAACAAGGCCCTGTTTTGCGGCAACTGCATCAATATTTTTTGAAATTGCCATAAATGTGTGGCGCAGAAAGTCTGTGCGCATGCAGAGCGGACGGTACTTGGTATCGTTCTGAGGTTTTTCCAGCAGAAGTTGTTCAAATTCAAAATGAGGCAAAAAGTTGAATTTTGTCTGCCACAAAATGTTTGTAAGGATTTTTTTACCAAAAAGCGATGACTTAAAGTCGCCCTGAGAGTATTCTTGGCTGACAAAGTCCCGCAGCTGGTCGCCGTACTGTTTTTCAAAAAGCTCTTCGCGGTAAACCGACCATTCGTTGAGGACGGTGCTCAGTTTGTCGGTCTGCTTGCTTCCTGAACCGTCATCTTCTTCGGTAAAGATAATGTTGCGCAGTCCCTGGAAAAGGTCTTCGATAATGCGCAGAAGTGTAACTGTAATCTGCAGCGGGTTAAGGGGGTCAAGAAGGTTGTAGCCGTCCCTGAAGTCGTAAATAGGCTGAAAGTACGGGTACATGTCCGGCATTGATTCAATATGGTCAAAACCTGCCTGAGGAAAGAGTTTTTCCAGAAGCTTGAGGCCTGTGAGTACGATTTCGTCCTTTTTACCGCGCTGGTTTTCCGGACTTTTTTTGCGCAGCTCTTCGGCCTTCTTTTTCATTTCTTCTTCTGCCTTCTGCTTTGCGGCATTTATATCTTCTTTCTTTTCCGGGAGAATCAGGTCAAACTTGGTAATTCCCAGGAAGTTGAGAATGTTTGCGGTCTGAATTGTAAAAAACTGCGGAAAGTATTCGTATCTTGGAGAACACATTCTCATCAGAAGGGGATACATTCCCTTGATAATCTGAGTGTAAATGTAGAGCCATTCTGTGATTCCCTGTTTTGAAAGCATAACAAGCTTCTGCTGGTCTGCCTTAGGGTACTTCATCAAATCAGCGTAGATTTCCTTGAAAAATCTCGGAATTGAATTTTCGCCCAGGTAGTAAATTTTCAGGAGCATTGTGTAAAAGGCTTTTACAAAGGGAATCGTCATTGCCACAGTTACGTTGTCAGGTTTTTCCTGCAGGTCGAGGGCCAGAAGTTTAAGTTCCTTCATTGTCCAGCCTCCCACAGTTCTCAAAAACTTGAATTTGGATTCGGGATTGCTGACAATTTTTGACTTGTATGTATCCGGCGAGATTTGAATTATTGTTTTTACCGTCGTAACAAAGAGCTGAAAGTGGTCAATGTGGTTTTTGATGCTGTATTCAACAAAGGAACGGGTTAAAAGTTCTGTTCCGTTTTTCTTAAAATGACGGACAAAATTGAATATACCGTAATTTGTTTTGAGGCGGTAATCATCGTGCATCATCAGTTTATCCATCAGATTGCGTTCTTTTGCGTCAATTTCCGGAAGGCCGTCTTCCCGGCGCGGTTTGGAACCCTTGTTTGTGGCATAGCCGACTTTATTCGATTTTTTGCTTGAATTTGAACTGCTTTTTGAATCGTCACTTCCTGCTGAACCGGAAGACATTGAAGCAACATCCGAAGATGAGCGTCCGCTTGCGCGGTGAGAGTAGTGGCGTTCCCTCGGTGGAAAGGCTGAATAATCGATTGGTGCAGATTTTTCCTGAAGGATTTCTCCTCCAAGAATTTTTGTCATTTTTGCAGCTTCTTCCTTGTCAATCGGCCCGATATTCCTTCTTGTTGCATCAAGAGTACCCGGCTCCCAGGACTGTTCTACTTTTCTCTGTGTAAAATCATTACTCATAAAACTGCCACCTTTTATATGTAAACTTTATTAGATTCTGAATTATACCCTGAGCAACTGGTCACGGGCAAAACCTGCAAATCCGCTGATTTTTATGTCCTGCCCATCCTTTGTCTTTATAACGCCCTCAAATTTTCCGTAGAGGATGTGCATTTCGATTTTACTGACGATGAATGACATATGCCTGTAATGGTCTGATTCGCTTTCAAAGGTCAAATCAACCATGTTTTCTGTATCCTGAATTATCCACTTTCCGTTAAGCCCGAAGGGCTGGGTCATCTTGACCGGCGGTAGGGGAGTTGCCTGACCGTCCACAATAAGCATGTTGCGGTTTATAAGTTCTTCATCGGCACCGGACTCAACCAGGTTTGCGATAAAAAAGGCTACCTGTTTACCGTCTGCCGTTCCTGCCGCATTTATAAACTGAGTTTTGGTCAGATAATCCATGTAGGAGCGGTTAATGTAAAAGAGGCCCGGTCCGGATTCAGTTTCTACCGTGGTGCCCGGAGTCTTTTTTGTTTTTCCGATGGTCAGTGAACCGCGGAGGCTTGGTGTTGAAAGGTAAGATGCCGAACAGCGCCGTTTTGACTTGAACGGAACACACTGGGTTACTTCGCACATTGTGGAGTCAGAATAGTGTCCCGTAAGGGCTGCCTGCACTGAAGGGCGTACAGAGTCTCCCGAAAGGTTGAATATCATTGAAATCCTGTCGCGTTTGTGGTCCCAGCTGATTCGAATATAGCGGCGGCGTCCGAAGCTTGCGCAGAACCCCTGTTGGAGATTGTGTGGAATAAAGCGGCGGCGCGGACCCATGATTGTTTTGTATGCGTATTTACGGCCTGTGTTTCTGTCCCAGAAAACAACTTCTGCAAGTCCAAAGATTTTGCCGTCAAAAAAGATTACGTCTCCTGTGTATTGTCCCACATTAAAACAAAAGGAGAGGGTGCTTTTGATGCGGAAATTGGAAATGAGTGCGGGAAGCGGCACCTTTCCGAAAGGTGAGCGTAATCCGCGTATATCAAGTCTGGCTACCGGCCCGTAAAAGGTTCCAAAAACTGGCTTGCCGTTATTAATGAGACGGGCAGGCACCTGCAGCATTTTCCTGGAGTACATTCTTTTATTATATAGGACGAGTTAATAACAGTCAAATTAAGAAAAAACCGTTTTTTATTTTTTGTTTTTTCCTTGTGAATTTAATTTAATGATAATAAAATTATAACAGGAAGCCGGAAGGCTTTTTCCGCAACCTGCGGATTGGGGGATTATTATGTCTGTACATGTTTATTCACTTGGAGCTGCTGAAGAAGTAACAGGCTCTAAACATATATTTGAAGTTGACGGCCGCGCCTTTATGATTGACTGCGGTGCCTTCCAGGGTAAGCGTGCTGTTGCAGACGAAAAGAACCGCAATTTTGAAATTCCGGTGGATAAGATTGAAACCGTAATTTTGACCCATGCGCATTATGACCACTGCGGACTTTTGCCGCTCCTTGCAAAAAAAGGCTACGACGGAAACATTTACGCAACTCCTGCAACACGCGACCTGGCAGACCTTGTAATGATGGACAGTGCGCGCATTCAGGCACGGGATGCGGAGTATCTGCGCAAGCAGGCACAGAAAAAAGGTGAAAAATTCAACTGGGAACCTCTTTTTACTGAAAAGGACTGTGTTAAGGCAGAAAACCAGATTGTAACATTGTCTTACAACCGCAAAATGTATATTGCTCCTGACGTTCAGCTGGAATATTACGATGCGGGCCACATTCTCGGTTCAGCCTTTGCATATATTACGATTACAGGCCAGCGGGGAAAATCCGCCGCCAGTGCCTCAAAACAGAAAATCAACCTCTGGAACAAACTTTTCGGCTGGAAAAAAACTTTGGCAGAAAAGAAAGACGGTGATGACAGACGCGTTCACAGCGACCGCCGTAAGGCAACACCGGAAGAGCAGGCAAAATATGACGGCCCTGAACGCCGCTCCGGACACGACCGCCGCGAAGGTCAGGATGAAATCAGAATCCTTTATACCGGAGACCTTGGCCGTACGACAAAACCGATTATCCGCGATCCGGCAACAAATGTTCCGCCGCCTGATTATATCTTCCTGGAAAGTACATACGGTAACCGCCGCCATGAAGGCAACGAAATTGCCATGGAAGAACTGCGCAAGGTTGTACGCCGCGCCATCGACCGCAAGGGAAAAATCATTATTCCTTCCTTTGCAATCGAACGAACTCAGGAAATCGTTTATTATCTGCACCTTCTCGTAGACAAGAAAAAGATTCCGCCGATTCCAATTTACGTGGACAGCCCGATGGCAGTAAACGCAACAAGTATTTTCCAGGTTCATCCAGAATGCTACAGTCACGATATTCATGAAGCGTTCTTAAAGCATCACAAAAATCCGTTTGGATTCGGGCAGTTGAGTTTTGTAACCAGCGTTGATGAATCAAAAGCGCTTAACGACAAAGCCGGACCGATGATTATCATCAGTGCCGACGGCATGTGTGAAGCCGGACGTGTAGTTCACCACCTTGCAAATGGAATCAGTGATCCGCGCAATACAATCCTTATTGTGGGATACATGGCTGAACAGACTCTGGGCCGCCGCATCCGTGATGGAGAAAAAGAAGTTAAGATTATGGGAGACTGGTATCAGGTAAATGCCACGGTCGAAACAATCAACGCCTTTTCTGCACACGCCGACTACGAGGAAAGCGTAAAGTGGCTGGATTCGATTGATACAAGCCGACTCAAGAAAATCTTTATGGTTCACGGTGAAAAGGACGCCCAGGCATTCTTTAAGGACTACCTGCACGATCACGGCTACAAAAACGTCGAGATAGTACAGTACGGAAAAACCTACGAATTGAATTAAAGACTTTCCGACCGCGTATGGCGGCTGACCTGCGTACGGCCGGCTGCCCGCGCGGCAACTGACCGTGTCCAGCCTGTGGGCTGTCACCCAGGTTGGTCTTCCCTTAATCATAATTTTTTATAACTGTTTATATAATATATTGTTTCTCGTTGTATTTTTTTCAAATTCTGTGTAATAATTTTAGGGATCATTTTATAAAATGACGCATATTTTGTAACTACACGGAGAAACGATTAATGAGAGACTTGTTCAAATCTTTATTTCTGGCTTTAACAGCCGGCGTTCTTTTTGGTTTTACAGCCTGTGTAACAGATGCAGGCGGAAAGAAGGAAGAGACTGCGGGCGAAGTCGTAACAAATCCTGTATTGCAGAGTGTAGAACTTGAAGGCTCTACCTCAATTACAGCTACCGGTACTTCGACTTTGACAGCTTATCCAACATTCAGTACAGGTACAGCAACTCCAGAATATACATGGAAAATCACAGCGGTAAACGGAACTGCAGCAAGTACAACACAGTTTGCGACTTTGACGGGAAATGGAAAAACAGCAACATTGACCGGTAATAACACAACCACAGCCGCAAAAACAGTAACAGTTCAGGTTACGGCAACTTATAACGGCGTTTCTAAAACAGCAAGCCTTACGGTAACAATTGCCGCTGCCTCAGAAACCGTTAAAAACGAACTTACAGGTTTGACCCTCGTTGCAGAATCTGCATCAATTCACAGAGGTGAAAATTCAATTTTGACAGCCGCTGCAACATATTCAGGAACTGTTTCCCTGACCTATAACTGGGCAATTACGGCAGTTGACGGAACGACAGTCAGTTCAACTGAATACGCATCACTCTCTTCGACAACAGGCCGCGACAGCCGTGCGGTTACAACAGTAAAGAAATACAACACACTTACAAGTGCAAACGCAACAGCAACAAATCACACTGTAACGGTTACACTTACTGCAAGCGATGGAACAGTGACAAAAACAGCAACTGCTGTTGTAACACTTATCGGAGATTCAATTACAGAAATTTCTGACACTTATTATCCGCTTCAGGGGACTACAGAAGCATACGCAGATACTTATCTTGAACTTGAATTTGATTCAGCTCCGACAGTAAACCGCGGCTCTACAGGAACCGTACGCATTTACAAGGCAAACGGAACTTTAGTTGATACGATTAAACCTGCCGCTGAGACCATGTACGGCTACGGCTACAGCGGAAACTCTGGGCTTGGCTCAATCAATGTTCAGTACCAGCTGATTCAGGTAATCGGAAATAAAGTCCGCATTATTCCTCACCACAATACTTCAACAGGTCTGACACTTCTTGAAAATTCAACATCATACTACGTTTTGATTGATGACGGCCTTATTACTGGAAATCTTGAAGGTTCAGCATTTGCAGGAATTACAGAAACAACAGGCTGGACATTTACAACTGCCGCAGCACCGGTTATCAGTGGAAATACAATCACAGTCGGAGAGGGCGGAAACTTTATCACGGTTCAGGGCGCATTCAGCTGGATGATGGCAAATTCAAAAAAGGGCGACTGGACAATCAAAATTGAACCTGGAACTTATTACGAACGCATCTTCTATTCAGGTTCTGCAAACATCACCATGAGCGGACAGGGCTCTGCCGAATACGGAACTGACGTAGAAATCCAGTGGTGCAACCAGGACGGTGGAAGCAGCACAACCCTCTGGAACTACGGAAGCCGTGGTCGCAATGTATTCTTCTTCCATGGCGGGGATTTGATTCTTGAAAACCTTTCAATTATTAATACGGCAACAAGAAAATCAAACGAATACGGCGAATACGATTCTACCGTAACAAGTGACAATGCCAACGGAAACAACCAGGCAGAAGCACTCTTGTTTGATTCAACAGGAAACTGTGCGGCTTATAACTGTAACTTTAAATCAAAGCAGGACACAATTTATCTCAGTCCAAGCGGCGGAAAAGCCTGGTTCTACGGATGTAAAATTGCCGGTGATGTTGACTTTATATGGGGATTGAGCGATGTTGCCCTCTTTGAGCAGTGTAACATTATTTCCGCATACGACAGTGATAAGTCTTCTAATCATGAAACATATATCGTTGCACCGCATCTTGCAACAGGAACTGCCCCATACGGAAAGGGTTTTGTTCTTTACAACTGTGACGTTACCACAGAAAGCGGACAGAAAACATATCTTGCCCGAAGTCCGTGGGGCTCTTCAGGCAATATTTCGCAGGTTGCAATAATTGATACAGCCGTAACCGGTGGACTTGAATCAAATCCATGGTACGGAAGCCATGTGGGCGGAGACGACGAAACCGTACTGGGCTGGAAGTGGTACGGAGTAACTTCGGACGACTCTGAAATAAGTGCAGCCAACAAGCTTTCACAGGCTCAGTATGAAGCCGAGTTTGCCGGCCGCAACAACATCATTAACCGCACATATGACGGAAGCGCATTCAGCAAGGCAGCTTCAACATGGGATGTAAATGCACTTGCTCAGACTATGGGCTGGAACGTTGTAACCGATAACTCAAAGGCAACCCTGGACGGGGAAAGTGAAATTACAACTGTAACTTATGACTTTACGGCTCAAACATCATTCTCTGCGTGGGACTCAATTACTTCTATTGCAGCAGAGGGTGATTCGACTAATACAGCAACTGTAAGCGGTCTTAAATGGCACAGTACAAATTACGGTGCTAACGTATCAGCAGCAAATTCAACAGTTTCGTTTGCTGTTACTGGCGCATGTACGGTAACCGTATATAACTCTTATTCCGTGGCAACAGATGTTTCCCTGGCTGTTGGCGGCACCACAGTTGACACTGGCTCTACAAGCGGTTCAGACAGCTGTACACTTTCTTACACAGGAACAACTTCCGGCACGGCTGTTGTAACAATTGCCTCAGATGGTGCATATATCTCAAAGATCGTTGTAACTTATACAAGCTCAGGTAGCGGAGAAGGTGGGGATGATACAACGAATGACAGCTGGACATGGACAGCAACTGATTATGCTGACGGAATTACTGAAGATAAGGCTGCTATAGGTGCTAATTCTGTTCTAGGAAATGTAACAATAAGTGGAACAGGAGCTATATGGCGGGTAAGTAACTCTACTCCATATTGTATGGAAACTGGAAAAGCTGCAAACGGCTGTCTTAAATTTACAACTTCTGCAACAGCTACAATTGCAATAGTTGCAGCGAGCACGGGTAGTTCAAATATAAGCGATGCTATATTAAGTACATCGGCAGACACAAGTGGTGCAATTGCAGAAGCAAGTGGGGCGATAACTGTTACAGGCTCAAATCCGCAAACTACATTAACATATAACAATGTTGCTGCCGGCACTTACTATTTTGGGGCATTCCCTGCTGCAACAAATAGTCGGGGATTAAGGGTTTATTCAATTAGTGTAACATCAGGTACGGCTTCTCTTTCTTCCGTAACAATCAGCGGAAATTCCTCTGTACTGGTTGGAACCAGCATCACTCTTACAGCAACTCCAGACGCAACACCTGCTGATTCAACTTACACATGGACTCTGGCAAGCGGCTCTGATTATGTAAGTCTTGGTTCAAGTACAACAAATACTGTAACAGTAACAGGCGTTAGTGCAGGTAGTGCAACTATCACGGCAACTGTAGACGGAGTTATAAGTTCTGCTTATACAGTTACTGCCGTAAATGCGGAGGATGTGGTAATTTCCGATGGAAAGACTATCACAGACAGCGATACAACAAGCCGCTCTGGTACCCTTACAATTACCAAGGGGGAAACACCGACAGGTTATGCCGGTGTCGGTTATTCTGCACCATCGTATACAACAGTAACGGTAACTACAGCAGACGACCTGGTTAATTATGCAAAAAAAGGCGGATACTTTATCATCGTTGACGGTATGATTGATATGACTACCCGCTACAATGGAAATACCATGCTTCCTTCTGTCGGCGGCGGTACAACGAGCGCTCTTGATACTTTTGTAAATGATAAATCAGGCGGAGAGTACTCAACATATCTGGAATGGCAGGCCGCATACGCTGCTTCATGCTCCCTTACAACTGAGGATGGTGAATCTGGTTCCGGAAACTCTTCCCTGTACAGTATGCTCTGGACTTTGAACAACGCTTATAAGAATATAATCCAGCTCAAGGTAGTTTCTAATACTGCTATTGTCGGTAAAGATGCAGGCAGTGGAATTCGTGGTGCTGCAATCAGCATTAGCGATGTAAGCAACGTTGTATTACGCAACTTAAATCTCTCCGACTCATGCGACCCGTTCCCTCACCATGAATCAGGAGACGGTTATAATGCTCAGCACGACTGTATCTGTATTCAGGGAGACAGCTCATACATCTGGATTGACCACTGTACTCTTGAAGATACTTATACCCTTGCTCATGTTAAGACGGGCGGAACTTCAACAGAAAAGTGGCAGACTTATGACGGCTTGCTTGATATCAAGGGAAATGGCCAGTACATTACGGTCTCATACTGTAAGTTCAAGAACCACGATAAGACTTCTTTGATTGGTAACACGGATAGTACTGAAAAATACACTCCGAATGGTTCATCAAGTTCAACAACTATTACAGCCGGATGGAGAAAAATCACATACCACCACAATTACTTCTATAACTGTGGTCAGCGCCTGCCGATGGTTCGCTATACAACGATGCACCTGTATAATAACCTGTACGAATCTTCTTCACCGTTCTACACCCAGCAGTATGCTGTCGGCGTAAGAACAGGCTCTATTATCTACTCGGAGTACAATTACTTCGGAAGCGGTATTCTTTACGCATTCAGCGGGGACTCTTCGTCTTCAAAGGTTGGAAAATTCTATTCATACGGGGATGAAGCTTATAGTACCGTAACGCTCTATAACTCAAGCAAAGGAATCTCTGCTTCTAATGGAGACACGCTCTTCAGTGCTGGCCCTAAAGCGTACACCTATTCTGCCGACACAATTTCGGCAATCACTGACGGAACAAGTGGAGTTCCACAGACGGCCGGTACAGGTGCTGTAACAATAATTGAATAACCGTCCTGCGCTGTGCGCGGGCTTGCAAAAAACAAACTGTGACACAGGGGAGATTCGTCTCCCCGCCTTTCCTGCCGCGGCAAATGCCGTGGCAGGGTGTCATTGATTGCCCCGTCTGAATTTTGTTATACTAAACCGAGGTATTTTTTTATGAAAATCAACAATAAACTCTTGTGCGCGCTGACTTTAGTTGCAGCCGCATTTTTTTTAAACGGATGTAGTTCCGGCAATGACAATGGAGATAATTCAACTGACGACGGCAACACCACCCCTGTTACAATCAAACTGACTGATACACCTATAGGATATGCAAGTCTCGGTACTTCTTATACAACAAGCGGAACTCCTGTAACTGTTACTACAAAGGCAGAGCTTCTCAGTGCTGTTTCAAATGGCGGCGTAATCATAATTGACGGCATGATTGATATGAGCGAAGGAAAACTGTGGGATAGCGGAAGCAATTCAATGTCGACGGCTCCAACTGCGATGGATACATTTGTAAAATCTGTATCAACTTCAGGAACTTATACCTCTTATGCCGACTGGGTTGATAAATATACAGCGGCATGTGCAGAAAATACCGAAGATGGAGACTCAACAGCACCGTCGGGAGCTGCCCACAGTTCGCTATACAGTGATTTATGGAAACTAAATAAAGCATACGGTAATCTGATAAAAATTACACTTAATTCGAATACAACCTTAGTCGGAAAAAATGAAAATTCAGGCATTCGCGGCGGTTCAATCCAGATCAGCGGAAAATCGAATATTCAGATAAGAAACCTGATTATTCAGGATCCGTGCGATCCTTTCCCTCATCATGAAGTTTCAACCTCAAACAGTGTTTATAAAGCCAGTGACGGCTACAACGCCCAGTGGGACGGCATCAACATTCAGGGAAGCAGCTCGAATATTTGGATTGATCATTGTACATTTGAGGATACACTCACTCTGGCAAAGACCACAAACACCACTAAAGAAAAATGGCAGATTTTTGATGGGCTCTGCGATATGAAGAGTAGCTCAACAAACATCACCGTCTCAAACTGCCACTTCAAGAACCACGACAAGACAATGCTGATTGGCTCATCTGATACGGATGGAGATAATTCAAAACGTTTTGTTTCTCTTATCGGGAACTATTTTGAAAATTGTGGCCAGCGTTTGCCTATGGTCAGAAATTCGACGATTCATGTTTTGAATAATTACTATGTGACATCTGGTTCTCCATATTCTTCTCAGTCGTGCGTCAATGCTAGAAAGAATGCGATTGTGTATGCGGAGAACAACTACTTTGATAGTGGATGTAAATATTCATTTAACACTGCCAGCTCAGACACTACACCGCTTCTTCATTTAAGCGGAAATGCCGGTTCTAAAGCCTCTTCAACAAGTCTTGCAAGTGGTGTTTCTACCGATACTGTTCTGTTCAGTACATTGAATAAATATTCATACACACCGAAGAGTTCTTCTGATGCAAAAACTTATGTAACAGCAAATGCCGGTGCAGGGTGCACCCTTGGAGAATAACATGAAAAATAAAGCAAACACACTTGCCGCAGTTTTTGCCGCTTCTCTTATCGCTTTGACGGCCTTTACAGGCTGCCAGACCGAAGAAGAACCGTATACCGGCATCCAGTTTAGTGCGGAGAAGACCCGCGCTGCACCATCCGCATCACTGACTTTTACGGCAACCTATATTAACGAAGATAAAGCAGATTTAACTAAAACTGTTGAACTTGCAATTTCGTCGGATTCCACCGGTGGTGCAAGTTTTGACAACTCTTCTGACACTCCGGTAACTGTAAAGTCAGTTACCAGCGGTTCAACCGTAACACTCTATCTTGGTTCGTATAACGGCATTGTGGGAATTACCGGAACCGTGGGAACATCAACTGCAACTTTTGGGCTTGGAACTTCCGAACCTGATGTAATCAAGGCTTCTGACCGCCCGAACGGTTTTGCTTCTGTTGACGCAAGGGCCGATTTTGGCGGATATTCGGGAAGCCTCAATGGAACTGTTGTAACCACACGCACTGAATTAAAAAAAGCCATCGAAAAAGGCGGTTTAATTTACGTAAAAGGTATGATTGACATGAGCGACGAAGGCTCAGGTTCAATGATGCCTGCTGAAGGAAAAACAAGTCTTGATTCAACTTCTGCCCGGGACGCCTGGGTTAGTTCACAAACCAAGGGTGCCTATGAAACCTATGCAAAATGGGTTGCCGCTGACAGTAGAGCGTGTTCAAGCGCAACCGATGACAGAAAGGGAAAAAGCCCTCAAAGTTCATTGTATGAAACGATGACGAGTCTGTGCGATAAGTGGAAAAAAGTTGTTCAATTGGATTTAATATCAAACACAACTGTAATCGGTATCCCTGATGACAACGGTGTTTTGGGCGGTACTCGCGGCGGTGTCTGGAGCATAAGCGGCACGTCAAACATAGCCCTGCGTAATCTTGTAATTCAGGATGCGGTGGACCCCTTTGCCCATCATGAAGCAAACGACGGCTTTAACGCACAGTACGACGCAATTGGAATTCAAAGCAGTAATAAAGGTATTGCAAAAAACATCTGGATTGACCACTGTACTCTTGAAGACACATTAAAACTTGCAACGTCTTCAAACGGAGAAAAGTGGCAGATTTATGACGGTTTGTGTGATATTAAGAGCGCAGGTACAAAAAACATTACAGTTTCATACTGCCTTTTTAAAGACCACGACAAGACAATGCTCTTTGGTTCAAGTGACTCGGACGGTGCGGACAATCCGACAAACCGCACTATAACGCTGCATCACAATTATTACCTTGGCTGCGGCCAGCGTCTTCCAATGGTTCGTAACACACTGCTGCATGTTTACAATAACCTCTATGAAACTTCAAATTCAGGATATTCAAATCAGTATGCGATTGGTATTCGTGCCGGATGTGTTATACTTGCAGAAGGAAACTCTTTTGGTGGCGGAATCAGCCCCACCAGAGATTCATACGGTGTAATCGGAGGAAGCGGAAACAGCAACGGAAGTTTCGGTTCTGACCCGTTTAGTCCGGTTTATGCTTATATCCTTGATAAATATTCAACTATTGCAGCTGAATTAAAATCGGATACAATAAATGGTGCCGGTGCAGGAAAGGTTCCTGTTTACTACACAACAAATTAGAATACATTTTTCAGAAAAGAAAAAGGAAAAGGAGAATGAAAATGAAAAAATCAATATTTACAGCACTTTTAACCGCCCTGAGCACAATGCTTCTGCTCGGTGCATGCGGTTCAACTGATGGTGCGGCAAAGAGCGGTTCAGGCGCTTCTGCAAAAAGTTCTGCTAAACAAATCAGCGCACTTGATGCACCTCACGGATGGGCATCTTACGCAGGAACAAAAGACCTTGCCGGAAAAACAGTTACTCCACCGGATGCAAAAACTGGAACTAAGGGCGGTGCCGGCGGAACAGTTTATACTGTTACAAACCGTGCTGAACTTTTTAAGGCCGTTAACGCTGAAGGCCCGAAAGTAATATATGTTCAGGGAAAAATCGAAATGAGCGACACCGGCCGCGGAACAATGATTCCGGAAACATACAACGGAACAACTCCACAGCTGGACAAATTTATCGCAACAAAAACTGCAAAATCTGTCCTTCCATGTAATTCTTACGCAGAATGGAAACAGAAATACACTGCTTCATTCAACTATGACCAGGACCAGTTTGGCGAAGTTGCTGAACTGCGCACAACTCTCCAGAAATCATACGAAGCTGCCGTTGTTCTCCGCTTAAAGAACGACACAACAATTATCGGTCTCGGAAACGATGCTGAACTTCGCGGTGTTGCCTTTATGCTCAAAGATGTTCAGAACATTGTAATCCGTAACCTTATTTTGAGCGACTGTTACAACCCGTTCCCGAAACTTGAAGACTCTGACGGTCTCAACGCTGACCTGGACCTCGTTTCAATTCAGTCTTCAAAATATGTATGGATTGACCACTGTACTTTCAAACAGACTTTCACAACTGCAGAAATTCAGTCTGACAAATACGAAACAAAAGACCGCCGCGATGTATTCTGGCGTGTTTATGACGGACAGTGTGACATTACAAAGGCATCTGATTTTGTAACAATCTCATGGAACCACTTCTCTCACGGTGACAAAACAATGCTGATCGGTAACAGCGACAAAAACACAAGCGATATCAATCACCAGACAATCACTGTTGACCACAACTGGTATGACGGCTGTAAACAGCGCCTCCCGTTTGTCCGCTTTGCAACAATTCACCTTTACAACAACCTCTACACAGACCAGCAGGGTTCCGGCATTGACCGCCGCAAGGACTGCCGCATTTACAGCGAAGCAAACTCTTTTGAAGAAGCAAAACGCTCTGTAACTCCAAACCGCAACGGTGTTCTCTTTGACATCGGAAGCCTTAACATTGAACCTTCTGCTGTTGACGCAAAGAGTGAATGGAAGCCTTCTGACTACTACAAATACTCTGTAGACAAGGCTGCCAAAGTAAAAGACATCGTAAGCAAAGGCTGCGGTGCCGGAAAATTAACTGTAATTCAGTAGTTTAAAAACCGGAGAGAGGGCGTAGAATATGGCCAGACTTAAAATATCAAAGGCGGATCTTAAAAGTTCCGGAATATTTCTGGGAGCGGTTCTTGCCCTCATCCTTCTGTACAACATCTGCACTTTCTGTTTTGTGTTTATCCCGACCTTTGGCCGTGAGGAGCCTGACACAAGTGCAGAACATCTTACAAAATTTTATGGCAGTAAAGAAAACTATGAGCACCACATGCAGGACGCACAGTGGCTCAAAGACCAGAACTGCCCGCTTATTGAAATTCAATCTTACGACGGATTAAAACTTAAGGCCCTTGTTCTTGAGGCCTCACATCAGGCGCGGGGAATCATTATTCTGATGCACGGCTATCATTCATCTCCGTCCCGGGATTTTGCCACTCTGGCACGTTTTTACAATTCTCTTGATTACACTCTGGTTCTGCCTTATGAGCGCTCACACGGACTGAGCGAAGGTAAGTTCATCACTTTTGGCGTTAAGGAACATTACGATTTGCGCGACTGGATAAACAAAGTAACTGAACTTTATGGCGCTGACATGAACATCTTTGTTCATGGAATTTCCATGGGATGTGCCACAACTGTAATGGCAGGCGGCTTTGATTATGGTTCAAACGTACGCGGCCTGGTTGCTGACTGCGGCTTTACAAGCCCTTACGAAATCCTCTACTGGAACATGTTGAATATTTATCATCTTCCCCGTTTCCTGGCGCGTCTCCAGATGTATTCAAACAATAAATTTGCAAACTGGTTTGCAGGTTTTGACTTTAATGAATATTCAACTTCTCAGGCGCTGAGCCACACTAAAATTCCAGTTCTCTTTATTACCGGAGATAAAGACAAAAAAGTTCCTGCAGATATGAGCCAGGCAAACTTTCTGCTCTATAAAACAATCAATCCGGACTCTGCTGACCTTGTAATTATCGAAGGCGCACCTCATGCCGTAAGTTATTTTTACGATAAAGAAAAATATTTTACTGCTGTGGAGGCATTTCTTTTAAAATATGGTGTATAATATAAGTGAGGGAGCACGATAAAAAACAGTTCCCCGGATAAATGGAGTAAGTAAAAAAATGCTTGAATTAAAAATTACACCATCTGCAACTGGAATTATCACTCAGACTTTTAAAAAGATAAATGACATGGTGCGTTCCGGCACAATTAATTCTGATACACCTGTACATATTGTTCTTATGCCAGGTAATTATCCCGGAATCATTTCTTACAACCTTGCAAATCCGCTTATTATGGAAACACCTTCCGGCACTAATCCGAAGGATTGTGTAATCAGCGCCGAAAACTGCGAGGCCTTCCACAAAGATACAGAAAACCGCTCGGTATTTGTAATCGGTCAGGGAGCAACTGATGTTACCCTCCGGGGCTTTACAATCGAAAACACACATATAAAAACCGCTGATGACGCAGCTCTGGGCAATCAGGCAGAAGCCCTCTGTTTTCACAATAACACGGGAAACCTCCTTTGCCAGAACATGCGCTTTATCAGCCGTCAGGACACAATTCACGTAAAGGGATTCAGCAGATTTGAAAACTGCTACATCACCGGTGACATTGACTATATTTGGGGTTACTGCGATACCTGTGTATTTGAAAAATGCCAGATTCACACAAGAGAGGACAACCGCGGCGGTGTAAGACCTGCCTATGTTGTTCAGAGCCGGGCAGTTAACTCAAAACCGGGCTTTATCTTTATCAACTGTGACTTTACCGCAGACAAACGCCCTGAAGGAAGCCGCATCTGGGTTGGACGCTCTCAGGGAACAGGAAAAGCTGACAGCGCAGACAGATGGGATTCAATTGCGTTAATAGACTGTACTTTAGACTCTAATTACGACGAAACCTTGTGGACAGACGAGGACGGAACACGCGCCGTTTGGCCGGAAAAGGGCTGTGCAGAAAACGGCTGGCGCGAATTTGGAACGCTCAGGAAGGACGATGACGGAAACATCGCTCCAGATTCAACTGAAAACCGTGACAGACACGGCTATGTAATGACAAAGGCCGAAGCCGGAGAGTTAAAGGATCAGTATTCGATTTCAATCTAAAATTTCTCTAAAATACAAATAGTTATACACTTTGTTGTCTTTACTTGCTGACCGTTTCCCTGTATCTTATAATGCAACAAAAAGGTAAAAAAGGAGACCTGTTTCTTATGAAAACAATCAGTTTTAGAGACTTCGGTGCAAAAAGCGATGGCTCAGACAACACTATAATCTTTAAGAAAGCTTTCGACGAGCTTGCAAAAAACGGCGGAGGAACTTTAACTGTAGAAAGCGGAAAGTGGGTTACAGGTCCTATCGACATTCCATCAGACACAACTCTTGAACTTCAGGAAGGCGCTGAACTTTTCTTTACTGATGATCCTAATGCTTATCCTCCTGCATTTACACGCTGGGAAGGTGTAGAATGTTACGCAATGCACGCCCTCGTACGTTCAGCAGATACAAAAAATGTAAAAATTACCGGAAAAGGCACAATCAACGGAAACGGAAAGGCCTGGTGGGAACTCAAAAGAGCAAAAAAAGCATCGGGACAGTCAAAACCGGAAGAATCATACGAAAAGGCCCTTGCAAAACTTAACCCGGGTTACGAAAATCAGGCCGGTGGCGGCGGCGGAAGGGAAACACAGTTCCTTCGTCCGTGTCTGGTTGAATTCATCAACTGCGAAAACGTAACAATTGAAGGTGTAAAAATCATCGATTCACCTTTCTGGACAGTTCACCCGCTTTATGTTAAAAATCTGACCCTTAAAAATCTTCATATCGAAAACCCGTATTCGGCTCCAAACACAGACGGAATCGACGTTGACTCATGTACAGACGTAAAAATCATCGACTGCTTTGTTTCTGTGGGTGACGACGGAATCTGTATCAAATCAGGTTCAGGTCCTGACGGAATCCGCGTAAACCGCCCGACTGTGGGAGTTGAAGTACGAGGCTGTACCGTACGCAATGCACATGGTGGAATCGTTCTGGGTTCAGAAACTGCAGCTGGAATGAGCAAAATCCACGCGTATGACTGTGACCTTTCCGGAACTGACCGGGGTATCCGTATCAAGAGCCGCCGCGGACGTGGTGGTGACATCAACGATATCGAATTAAATAATCTCGTAATGAATGATACACTCTGCCCAATCGCAATGAACATGTACTACAAGTGCGGTGTAACTGACACTAAGTCTCCGTTGTTCAGCCTGGACAAAATGCCGGTTACAAGCGAAACTCCACGCATTCACAACGTAAAAATCGTTGGATGTAAGGGAACAGGCTGTAAGGCAAGTGCAGGCTTTATCGTAGGCTTGCCGGAAATGCCGATCGAAAACCTCGAAATCCGCGACTGTCATTTTACAACTGACGAAAACTCAGACCGCTCGCCGATGGACAGCGACATGTTCTTTGGACTTCCAGAAGTTAGCGTTAAGAGTTTCCGCGTTCGTAATGCTCCGGGCGCAAAATTTGAAAACGTTGTAATTGAAGGTCCAAAAGAGACTTTTATTTATGAATAAAAATTCAATTCCAGTAAAAATTATTCTTTCTGCCGCCCTTGTAATTATGCTTTGCGTAACTGCGGGGGCGCACTCATTTAGTTTCCGGGGTAGGGGAGATGTCTTTGCTCTGGATGGTCTTAAAGACGGCCTTATTTTCGGAAGCGGCGTCCTTTTAAGCGGAGGCGACCTCCTTCTGGACAACGTCCTGGAATTCAACCGTCAGAAATACGATCCTTCAAAAGTTTATGACAAGGACGATGTAAATGCCCTTGACCGCATCTTTATGAACAGTTATTCAAAAAAACTGGACAGGGCGGGTGACATTTCTCTTGTCGCTGCGATGGCAGCTCCAGCAGTTCTTTTAGCAACAGACAAAGACGAATGGTTTACTGTGGGCGTGATGTACGCCGAAACCCTCTTAATTGCCAACGGAATCAAGGAACTTACAAAACTCTGCGTAACACGCGCGAGACCGTACATGTACTATGACCCTTCAACTTATCCGGAAGATGACCTTGAAGACGGAGACTTTGCCAATTCCTTTCCGTCGGGACATTCGACTATGGCTTTTGCAGGGGCAACTTTTGCTTCCTATACCTTCAGTAAATATTTTCCGGATTCTCCATATCGTTATGCTGTTACCGGCGGCAGTTACGCCCTTGCCCTTGCAACCGCCGCCCTCCGTATAAAAAGCGGAAATCATTTTATGACAGATGTTCTGACCGGCGCCGTAATCGGAAGCGCAACCGGATTTCTGGTACCCTGGTTGCATACATTCAACACAAAAAATGCCCTGAAAGTAGGGCTTACCGGCAGCGGAGTTTTTGTTAAGGTTAAGTGGTAGGAAGAAAGACTCACGTCTTCATAATATGGTTTTCAGCCAGATTATTCGCTTTGAACCAATCTTCATGGCAATGATTGGCAATGTTTCGGCAATGATATGGCAATGATCGGCCTTTGAGTACATCCCACCCTTACTCCGTTCTGAACTGGCCTACATCGGTTCCGAGCTGGTTTACATTCTGGTTCAGTGCTTCTACACATGCGTCGAGTTTCTGACCGCTTGTTACTACGTTCTGTGCGTTGGCGGACATTGTGCTGAGGCTCTGTCCTACTGCGTCTACGGATTCTTTTAATAAGCCCATTTCTTCAATTGCGCGGCTTGAGCCTTCGGACATTTTCTGAGAAGCTGAGCGGACTTTTTCTGTGTTTTCGTCCATCTGAGAAAGTGAACTTATTACGCTTCTTGAATCGGCATTCTGTTTTTCAAGAGCACTTCTTACTGACTGTACAAAGGTGTCTGTTTCCTGGATGCGCTGGCTTACTCCGCTGAAGGCTGTGCTTGATTCCTGGGAAGCGGCTACAATTTCTCCAATGCTCGACTGAATATTTTTGAGCTGTTCGCCGATGGTTTTTGACTGTGCAGAAGAGGTTTCTGAAAGTTTACGGATTTCGTCTGCAACTACGGCAAAGCCTTTTCCTGAGTCACCTGCGTGGGCGGCTTCAATTGCAGCGTTCATTGCAAGAAGGTTTGTCTGTGAAGCGATTGCGGCAATTGCGGTGTTTGCTTCCTGAAGCATTTTTGACTGTTCTTCAATCTGTGAAATGCGTTCGTTTACTTTTTTCTGTTTTGACATTCCTGCCTGTGCTTCTTCATCGAGCTGGTTAAAAGAAGAAGCCATGTTTTCCATTGATGAACTGATTTTTTCAATTCCTTTTACCAGCTGTCCTACTGCGGCAGAAGACTCGCGGATACTTTGTGTCTGTGAATCAATCATGTCATTTACTGTTGTAATACTTGAAGCAACTTCTTTTACAACTGCGGACGTGCTGTTAAACCCTTCCGACTGCTTCTGTATGTGCCCCTGAACATCTGTAATGCTTAAGCGGATGTTTGTCATTGAATCAGAAACTGAAGAAACGCTTTCCTGCATGTTGTCAGAAACTACGTCGAGGTTTGCGCTGGTTGATTTGATGTTTGACATGAGTTCCTGCATCTTTTGTGAAAAGTTGTTGAAGCTCGAAACGACTGTGTCCATTTCCTCTGATTTTGATTTTGCAGAAATGCGTCGTGTCAGGTCTGCGTCTCCTGAAGCAATGTCGAGGAGGGCTTTGGCTGTTGTGCGGATAGGGCGAACTGTACCGCGAAGAATTACTGCCAGTACAATAAAAATGAAAGCAAGCAGGACAATAAATGAAATTATGATTACTCTTGCTGAGCTTGTAACAAAAGAATTAACTGCTTTTTCTGAGCGTCCGTAAACAAAATACCAGCTGGTTCCTTTTATCTGAGTTGATTTAAAATAATACTGAATTCCATCAGTCTTTACTTTAAATACATCTCCGCTGCCAGAAAGAAAATTTTGTGCATAAGAACTGTAGGCACCGTTTTCAATTGAAGAAATATTGTCTTCTGCACTGTATTTTTCGTGTGTTGCAAAAAATCCCTGATCTGTCAGAATAAACATTTTTTCATCGCTGTGTTTTTTGCGTTCTTCAAGAGAAGCTTTAATTGAAGCCATAGGAAAGTCAACGGAAAGAACTCCCAGCGGGGTTTTATTCTTGTCAAAAACCTGTTTTGAAATACTTACTACCGCACAGCTGGTCATGTCGTCAATATAAACATCTGTAAAAACATAATTGTCCGGGTCTTTTAAGGCGCCAAGATACCACGGTCTTGTATGCGGATCCCAGTCTGCCTCCGGTTCCCACAGGGTGCCGTCATAGTAGGTTTCGTTTAAAAGTCCGTAAAATCCGTTTGTGTCAGGATTTGATTCCGTAAAATTGATTAAGATTTTAAGATTCTGCTGGTAGTCGTCTTTTACACCGTCCAAAAAAAGTCCGTTCAGGGCTTCGAGCATGTTGCGGGGTTTAGTAAGTGCGCCTGCAACGAATTCGCTTGACGCTTCACTTGAAGAAATAAGTTCATCCTGAGTCTGCTGTGAGGCATAAAAACGCAGCCTGTTTGCAGTAATTAACATCATTACAAGAAAAATTGCTGTAGTTGGAATGGCAATCATTGCCAGAGAACGTTTTAAAAGTGTCATTTTTTTTATCTCTCCTGAAAAAAATCCGCTGAAGCGGCACCAGCTTAAAAACAGCGGGGCTGTTGCTAAAGGCTCCTTGAAGTGTATTGTATGCTGCTTCTTCTTTATATTCATTATAACACCTTTTTAATAAAACATCAGGATATTCTAAAATTGCCGGCGGTTTTCAATACTTCTTTTTTTCTGTTAAAATGATTTTATGTCCTCTTTGTTCAGAAAATGCCGGCATCCTTTAGTTAGCGTTTTTTATTTTTTTACGGCAGTTTGCTTTTGCGTTGCCGTTAAAAATTCAATTTATCTGGCATGCTCCCTCGCATCGGCCCTTTTGATGAACCTGCTTTTAAAAAACTGGCGGGCCCTCAGGTCCTTTGCGCTGATGATTCCATTCTTTTTGATTCTGTCCTTTTTTAATCCCCTGGTGAGCCGCTGGGGAAGCACTGTTTTATTCAATCTTTTTGGAGACGCCGCAAAACCCGTAACCCTTGAGGCTGTTTGTTACGGGTTGAATAATGCCCTGATGCTCGTTGCAGTTGCCCTCTGGTTTCTGGCTTTTTCTGCGGTAATCGGAAGTGAAAAACTTACCTTTTTGTTTGGCCGCCTTTTTCCTGCGGTTTCCATAATGATGGTTATGATTCTGCGAATGATTCCTTTTTACAGAAGACGCGCTTCAGACATTGAAGAAGGCCGGCGGGGTCTTGGCCTTGAAAAGGGCACTTCCTTCAGACACCGCTTTAAGGAAAAGGCTCTTGTTCTGCAGGCTGTGACTGCTTCAACTCTGGAAGGGGGAAGAATCACCGCGGACAGCATGGAAAGCCGTTACTGGGGCCGCGCTAAACGAACAAGCTTTTTGCAGTACAGCTTTGGTCCGGCCGATACGGTTCTTCTTCTGGCAGGCATCGTCCTCTGCGCTGGATTTATTTTCTGCGTTGTACATGGGGCTGGCGCAATGAACTTTTATCCTGTAATTGAATTGGGCTCTTTCAGGGGAAATCTTTATAATCAGGCAGCGCTTTTGTGCGACATTTTACTGACCGTTCTGCTGGCACTGTTTTGCAGAACTTAATCCGGGGGCATTTATGAGCGATATGAATTCAACAGTTGAAGAAATTAAAATCCAGCGGGGCCAGTTTGTGCTTGTGCTTGGAAAGAGCGCCGCAGGAAAAACCACATTCATTAAATCCCTCTACAAAAAATATCTTGCAGAAGGAGTCAAAGCAGGCTATGTCATGCAGAACTTTGACGAGCAGATTGTGACCGACAAGGTCTGGCATGAACTTTGTTTTGCCCTGGAAAACCTGGGCACAGACCGTCTGACCATGCAGCGCCGGGTGGCAGAAGTCTGTTCTTATTTTGGCATTTCCTCGTGGCTCAAAAAAGATACAGCCCTTTTAAGCGGCGGTCAGAAGCAGCTGTTGAATCTGGCTTCTGTCATGGCAACAACTCCCGACGTTCTTTTACTGGACGAACCAACAAGTCAGCTGGACCCCATTGCAGCACAGAACTTTCTTTCTACCGTAAAAAAACTGAACACAGATTTTGGAATTACGGTCATCATGAGCGAGCACCGCATCGAAGAACTCTTTGCCTTAAGCGATCGGATTTTATTTTTTGAATCTCAGAAAATCGCTCTGGATGTTTCCCCGTCTGACTTTGTCACACATACTCAGTATAGCGCATTTTTTCCGGTTAAATACCGAAGCGCTCCCGTGGCAAATGCTTCTGACGCTGACAGCGGGTTCGGAGGGGCTGATAAGAGGGCATTTGACGAAAGGGGAGATTCTGCAAACGCTGTAATCTGCCGCAATCTTTCTTTCCGCTACGGCCCAAAAGAGGAAGAAGTACTTTCCGATTTGAATATTGCAATCAGGCGCGGTGAAATTTTTGCAGGCGTGGGGGCCAACGGAAGCGGAAAATCCACCTTCCTTAAACTTTTATGCGGCCTTAAAAAGCCTACCGCCGGAAAAATAAAAATTGCAAAAGACGCATCAATCTTTCTTCTTCCTCAAAACGTAAAAAACATTTTTACCTGCCGCACAGTCCGTGACGAACTTATGGAGTGTGGCTGGGACGGAGTTACCGGCAACCCAACTTCTGAAAATAACTTCCTGATTGACAGCGACCTCCTGGACAGGCACCCGTATGATATTTCCGGGGGCGAAATGCAAAAACTTGCCCTTCAGAAAATTCTCCTCAAAAAACCTGATATTATTCTCCTGGACGAACCCACAAAGGCCCTGGACAACGCATTTAAAATCGAATTTGCATCGATTCTTAAAAAACTCGCCGCTTCGGGAATTACAATAATTCTTGTTTGTCATGACCTTGACTTCTGTGAGATGGTTGCTGACCGGGTGAGCCTCTTTTTTGAAGGACAGCTGGTGGGAACTGCAGGCGCTGAAGAGTTTTTTGCGGGTAACAATTTTTACACAACGGCAAAAAACAAACTTCTGCGTAAACAGGGATCTTCGGTTTTCAAAGGGGACGAAAGGGGAGAGGTCTTAAAATGACGCCTTCAGCCATTGTAATGGCAATTCTTGGATTAATAATCTTTCTCTTTTATTTTGCCTTTGAGCGCAGTCACCCCAAAGCTTCTGAACTTGTACTGGTGGCTCAATTATGTGCCCTTTCAATCAGCGCCCGTGCAATATTCAGTTTTGTGCCCTATTTTAACCCTGTTCTTGCAATCATAATGCTGAGCGGACTTGCCCTTGGAAGCAGAAAAGGGTTTTTAATCGGCTCTCTCACAGCCTTTGGAAGCAACTTTATCTTTGGTCAGGGCCCGTGGACCTTGTATCAGATGGTTAGCTGGGGACTTGCGGGAGTAATCTTCGGTCTGCTCGGGTTTTTCAAAATTGTAAGCCGCGGAGACTGGCGCGGGCGTGACTATATTCTTGCATCGGTGGCGGCTGCAGTCAGCATCGTTTTTATTACCGGCCCCCTGGCCGATTTGAGCGGTGTTTTTATGTTTGGCGTAAATGACTTAAAGTCTTTGACAGCACTCCTTGCCGGCGGATTCGTGTTGAATTTGTCACTGGCCGCAAGTACGATTGTCACATTTCTGGTTGCCGCCAGAGCCTTTTTGTTTGCACTTGGAAGAGCCTGCTGCCGGTCAACAGCCTAAAAATTCAAGCGGGTGCCGATTGTTATGCTTCTTCCTGGCATCGCATATCCGTCGATGGAAGTGTAACTTGTATCGAGCAGGTTTTCGATTTTAAGATACGGCTCTGCGTGCCTGAAGATTTTAAGGTTTGCTGAAAGATTAAAAAGTGTGTAGGGTTCAAGATATGAAATATTCAGGTTGGTCAAATAACGCTTTCCCATGTAGTTTGCGTTCAGGGTTGCATCCCATTTTGCAAAGTTGAGCGTCATGCCTGCGCCTGCAACAAAGTCCGGAGTCCACATAATTTTTTTGCCGTAAGTCATATCGTCATTTTTATCCAGCAGTTTGTTGTACAGGTACTCGCCATTCAACTTGAATAAAAGCACATCGCCAAAAAATCCTGTCTGTGCATTAAAGTCGATTCCAAAATAAAATGCGCTTTTGTAATTTTGTGTGGTTCCGCCTGACCATGCAATTTTCTTTTCATAATAATTCGTAAAAAATTGAACCGATGAGGGAACCGGCCCTGCCTTTAGGTTGAATGTTAATTCAGCTCCCCAGCCTTCCTCAGGAACCAGGTCTGGATTTCCGTGGTAGCCTCCGCCTTCCCAGTAAAGGTCGTCCATATTCGGAAACTGCACCATGCGGTAAGTGTCAGCAAGAATTTCCACAGCATTAAATCTTGCGGCAAGACCGATTTTTGGAACAAAGGCCCAGTTATTTCCGCAAAACTTTACTGCAAGAGGAATAGTCATCGAAAGCCATTCGTTAAAAAACAGTTTTGAAGTCTGCTTAAAAACTCCGCTCAACTGTGTGTGCTTTCCGCTGTTTGTGGAATCCAGAAATGTTGCGTCAAAAGAAAGTCCCCAAGTCGTTCTGAGAATTCCATAATCAAAAAACGCCGCCTGTCCAAAATATTTAAAGTCATCAATCTGGTGGTGACTGTCTTCGGTAGAGGATTTATATTTTCTGTCGGTCTTTAGATAAGCCAGAGTGTTTGTCATGTTGAACAAATTCAAAACGGATGGGTTAAAAAAACTGAGGGTCAGATTATTGGTCAGATCTTTCTGAAGCCCCCAGTCAACCGAAGTGATTGTGTTTGGAGTATGTTTGTTGCCGTAGTAGGCAGCGTCGCTCACCGTAAAAGAAGAGCCGTTCCCGTAAAAATGGCTCAGCTGGGCGTTAAGGTTTGTGTCCCAGACTGCCGCGTGCTTTTGGGTTACGATTGAACCGTAAAAGTCTTTGTACAAAAACCTGTTCTGTGCGTTTGTATATGCGCCTGAAAGTTTGAAAAAGGTTGATTCTCCAAGTGGGCTGTCAAAACTTAAGCGTTCACTGAATGTATCAAGGGTGAGGGGCGAAGTTTTGAGGTTTGCAAAGGATTTGATGCTTGTATCCGAAGTCAGGTGGCGGCTCAGGCTTTGTTTTTTTGTTGTGATGTAAATTACGCCGCCGACAGCGCCTTCGTCTTCGACGCCTTCGGTAAAGCCGCCCCGGATAATTTCTATTTTTTCGATTGAATTGATATCGATTGTGCTAAAGTCAAAAGTTCCGGTCTGTGCGTTGTTCATGCAGATGCCGTCAATGACAACCCGGACCGTTTCGTCGGTAAATCCGCGGATGCTGGGTTTTTGTTCAAGACCGTAAGTTCCGTAGGAAAGGAGCTGCACGCCCGCGCTTTCAACGACGGAAGGCAAATCTTTGAGATGAGCTTTTTGAATGTCGTCCTGCGTAAAAACCTGCCGCTGCTCTACAACCGGCGCGTCTATGTAAGTGTAAATATGCGGAAGGTTAATATCAGCTTCTTCAGCGGGGGATTGCGGCTCAAAACTCTCCTCGAGAGTTTTGCCGGCTTCGCCGTCGCTCCCTACCCGCAACGCCTGCTCAGATGCATTTTCTTCTGCAAAAATGTTCATACAAACAAGAGAAAACAACAATGTAAGGAGCTTTTTTAATGAGCGGGACATAGATTTATGAAAGTCTTAGAGAGTATAGAAAGGTATTCCCGTGACAAAGCACGGGAATAATATGAGAAATCTTTGTTACTGGTTATTAACAGTATATTCGCCCCAGTATGTCCAGTAGCCGTTAGCGAGGGTAAATTCCTTTACAGCTTCTTCCAGAGTGTCTGTATAGGCTTTTCTTTTGTTAGTGTAATTTGATGCTGTTCCCATAGAAACAGAAGAAGATGTCAGGTTTTTAAAATTGATTGCGTTGTATTTTCCAACAAGAGAACTGTCTAAACCTGAACCTACTGTTACATACTTAAAGTAGATATAGTTTCCATAAATACCTGCTACTTTACCAGTCCAGCCATAGCCGTATCCGCCGTCATCGTATGTTACAGATGCATTATTAAAAGTATAGGCATCGCCATAATTACTTACCCAAGAATTAGAGTTAAGTGTTCCATAATCTTCTGAATCTGTGTAAGGATTTACAATTACATATTCATAAACATAGTCAGAAACATATTCAGTCTTAGTTTCAGTCTCCTGCTGGCAGGAAATAAAACTGAATGAAACGAAGAAAATTGCGCAGAGTGTTAAAAGTGCGCGGCCAAAGTTAAAGCGTGTGCTTTTCATGAGAGGAGTCTCCTTTGCCCCAGAGTGTTGCGTAGGGCCGGTTTGTAATTGTCATTCCGCCTGGAATGAATCTGTAATCAGGTATTCGGACTTGTCCCGTAAAAAGGGCTTACCGTTCCGCGTCGAGCCGGTGACTTTCACACCGTTCCCCTGAAAAAGATAGAAAGAGAATAATGAATTGAAAATATTTTGTAAAGATTATAAGGACGAGTAGAAAGAGAAAGCCTACGCATACTGTTACCCCGCGTAGGCTTTAAAACAAGTCACAGAGGTTCAGCCACATTGCTGTGGTGCACTTCTATCATGATTATTCTATCATATCAGTGATTTATGTCAAGTTTTTACTTTCTTAGCGCTCATCCTCTGCGTCAGGGCCTGGAGCCCCGGAGTCGACCGCAGGAGCAAAGCGACGAGGACGATGGAGCGAAAGCGCAAGGGCGGAAAGCCCGGCCCGGCTCCGTCAGCGGAGACGGGAGACGCCCACCTCTTATATCTAGACTTTTTACATTGATTTGCTCTATAATTATTGAACTATTTCGCAATTTACCGACAGTAAAGTCGGGTTTAAGGAGATTAAAATGGCAAAAGTTGTAACTTTTGGTGAATTGATGCTTCGCATCCAGCCTGCTGATTATTATCGTTTCGTACAGGTTGACTCAATGACAACAACATTTGGCGGTGGAGAAGCTAACGTTGCTGTTTCTTTGGCTAACTATGGCAACGAATCTTACTTCGTTACAAAGCTTCCTACTCACGAAATCGGACAGGCAGCTGTTAACAGCCTCCGCAAATACGGTGTTCACACAGAATACATCGTTCGTGGCGGTCCACGTGTAGGTATCTACTACAACGAAAAAGGCGCTTCACAGCGTGGTTCAAAATGTATCTACGACCGTGCAGGCTCATCTATTCAGCTCGCTAAACCAGAAGAATTCAACTGGAAAGAAATCCTCAAGGGCGCTCAGTGGTTCCATATCACAGGTATTACACCGGCTCTTG